>JBFKKS010000033.1:0-16987 GCA_041630955.1 Nevskiales bacterium | reverse complement strand
GCTGATAATCGAGCCCAGGTTCAGGTAGCTGTCGCGGGACGGGGGTGGTCCGATACACACTGCCTCGTCGGCTAGCAGAACATGCTTCTGGTCGCGGTCTGCGGTGGAGTATACGGCCACACTGGCAATTTCCAGCTCACGGCAGGCACGCAGGATGCGAAGTGCGATTTCACCACGATTGGCGATGAGTACCTTTTCCAGCATGATCAGGCGACGACAAACAGGGGCTGGTCGAACTCCACTGGTTGCCCGTTCTCCACCAGGATTTCAGCTATCTCGCCACTGACTTCTGAGTGAATCTGGTTAAGCATTTTCATGGCTTCAATGATGCATAGGGTCTGGCCGGTGCTGACCTTGCTGCCAACGGAAACGAATGCATCGGCTTCCGGGGACGGGGAACTATAGAACGTACCGACCATGGGGGATCGCACAATGGTTCCATCAGTCTGAGCCGGTTCGGGTGGGCTATCTTCGGTCTTGCCGGCGGCGGCAACTGGTGCCGGCGGCGCAGCAGTCGAGACGGCAACAGGTGCGGCCGGGGAGACCGGTACAGCGCCGGGGGCAGGATAACGGCTTATGCGTACTGCCTCCTCGCCCTCGGTGATTTCCAGTTCAGCGATGCCCGAACTTTCAACCAGATCGATTAATGCTCGTAGTTTGCGAATATCCATTGCGTGATTTCCAACGTTTGTTCAGTTCTCTGGCAGACGAGCCAGTGCGGCCTGCACGGCCAGTTCATATCCCTGTGCACCCAGGCCGCTAATGACGCCCGCAGCAATATCTGAAAAGTAGGAGTGCTTACGGAATGCCTCGCGTGCATGAATATTCGAAAGGTGAATCTCGATAAACGGAATACCCGTTGCCAGCAGCGCATCGCGCAGGGCGACGCTGCTATGCGTGAACCCTGCGGGATTGAGCAGGACAAACGCTACCTTGTCAGTGGCAGCCTGCTGCACGGCCTGGATGAGTTCGCCTTCCCCGTTACTTTGCAGGCAGGACAACTCATGCCCTGCCTGGCTGACTATTTTTTGACAGTGTTTTTCGATATCGGCAAGTGTCGTATGACCGTATACATCAGGCTCACGACTGCCCAGCAGGTTGAGATTGGGTCCATTGAGTAACAGGAGTTTTGCCACGCGTTGCCCCATAATGGTGCATTGGGTTAAGAGACTGTCTGGATTTTGACCCATAAGGCCAACAAAGTAAACAATGTATGCGAGATCGGCGCAATTTGACCGAAGATCAGCGCAGAATGACCAGCAGGTTTTAGAGATATTGCTCAATCAGGGGCGCGATTTGATTCTTTTTCAGCTCACCAGCGTGACGAAAGACCACATGTCCCTGCCGATCAATCAATACCGATAGAGGCAGGCGCTGATCATCATAACTGTCCTGCAGGCGCATGACAGCCGGCATATTGACCAGTACCGGATAGTGGATGGCCGTGTCCCTGACGAAATCCTGAATAGCTTCGAGTTGATCCACAGCGGGGCCGATTATCTGTAAACCTCGTGCTCCGTATTCCGCCTGCAGGGTATTGAGCATCGGGATTTCAGCACGACAAGGCGCACACCACGGAGCCCAGAAATTCAGTAGTACCAATTGGCCGTCGAAGGACTGTGCCGTGCGTGTCTGCCCATCCAGGTCAGGGATGGTGAAATCAGTACGCGTGACTGGCGGATCCCCGCGCCATTGCTGGTAGCTGAATATGCCCAGCAGGGTGGCGGTGATTACCAGCACGAAAAGGATTGGTTTATTAGGCATGGTGGCTAGTCGGATTTACTGCTTCCAAGAAAACGTCTGAGGTGTGCCGCGAAGTCGCTCGCCGTGAGTTCACCCACGAGTCTTGATGTGGTGTGCTCAGTACCATTCTGGTAGAAGATCATGGTCGGTGGGCCGATCACACCGAGTCGGCGCATCAATGCCTGATCGGTTGCATCGTTAGCCGTGACATCGGCTTGCAAGAGGTGCATCTGGCTCATCAGGTTCGCCACCGCCGGGTCTGTAAAAACCTTGCTTTCCATGTCCTTGCAGGCCACGCACCAGTCTGCGTAAAAATCCAGCATCACGGGCTTGTCGCTGGAAGCCAGCGCAGCCTGCAGGTCTGCATGGGACTTGATGCGATTGAACTGCACACCGGCATGCAGGGCCTGACTGCCAGTTTTCGTGTGAACCAGGGGGCGCAGTGGATCGGTTCCACCCAGTGAGGCGCCCACGAGAATCAGCACACCATAGACCAGAGCCAGTAGCCCGACGGTCTGTTCCAGCTGTTGCCAACCGGTTCGTTCGGAGCGGCTGAGTGCGCCCAGATAAACGCCCAGCCCCAACGTCAGCGCACCCCACATCAACATGATGAGCAGCGGTGATGCGATGCGTGACAGCAACCAGACAGCCACACCGAGCAGCAGAAACCCAAACAGGTGATTGATCCGGGTCATCCAGGCGCCGGCCTTGGGTAGAAAGCGGCCTTCCAGAGTGCCAAGTGCCAGCAGGGGGGTGCCCATGCCCAGCCCCATGCTAAACAGCGCCATGCCGCCACCCACGGGGTCACCCGTTTGACCAATGTAGAGCAGGGCACCGGCCAGCGGGGGGGCTACACAGGGGCCCACGATAAGGGCGGCGAAGAAGCCCATCAGTGCTGCGCCAATGAGGGTGCCGCCTTTCTGCTTACTGCTTATTTCACTTAGGCGAGTCTGCAACGAAGAGGGTAATTGGAGCTTGTAGACACCAAACATCGATAGCGACAGGGCCACAAACAAGGCGCTGAAACTGATCAGTACCGCGGGTGCCTGCATCGCTGCCTGCAGGTTGTGACCGAACAATCCGGCGATCGCCCCGAACAGGGCGTAGGCGAAAGCCATGGCCAGTACGTATGACAACGACAACATGAAGGCAAGCCCGGCGCTGCGTTGCTTATCCAGTCCCACGATCACGCCTGACAGAATGGGTACCATGGGCAGTACACAAGGGGTAAAGGCCAGCAATAGGCCCAGCAAGTAGAACTGGCCGATAATCGATAACCAGTTACCGCCGCCGATCAAGCCTGCGAGTCGGTCCTGTTCGGGTTGCCGATCCTGGCTGGTAGGGGCTTTGCTCTCATCAAAACTTAAGGACGCATCGTCAGTTGCAGCCAACTCGAAATCGATCTCTCGATTCTGGGGCGGGTAGCAAAGCCCTTTATCCGCGCAGCCCTGGTAGCGGACGGAAACCCGAATGCGATCCGGTATCGGTGCACTGAGCATGGGAAGGCGGGCTTCAACGCCATGATAGTAGGCCTGAATCTCGCCGAAGTATTCATCGATCTTGTGCTTACCCTCGGGTAGTTCAACCTCGCCAAGGCTCAGGCCGGCAGGTTCCGTTACCGTGAACTCAAAGCGATGGCGGTAGAGGTAGTAGCCGTCGGCGATATCCCAGCGCAGTTTCAGGGCCGTGGCCCCGTCTGCCACAACGATTTCCCCTGGCTGGATGCGGAAGGCCTCATCGACTGGCAGAAACGGGTTTTCACTCGCGCCATCCAGCAGTCCTGCGTTGCCCGGCCCGGCCCAGGTCAACAGTGTTATCAAGGCAAGACGCCAAAACAGTTTCATGCAAAGTCCTTTACTGAGGCTTGTATCCAGTCCAGATAAGCCGGCAGGCCAGCGCTGATTGGGACTGCGATGATTTCGGGAAGTTCATATGGGTGCATTGCGGCAATCGCTGTTTGCAGAGCGGGTAGTTGTTCAGCTGTGGTCTTGATGAGTAGTAAACACTCAGTGTCTTCGCAGACTTGATCCTTCCATTGGTACATTGAATGTATGCCCGGCAAGGTGTTCACGCAGGCGGCCAAGCGCTGTTCTATAAGTTTCTTTGCCAAGTCCCTCGCGACTTCTTCATCGGGACAGGTGCAAAATACAAGTTGAGCCTGAAATGGGTGTGTCATAACTGCCGCAGTTTACAATGCCCAGGCTGTTCAGTAGCGTTCGTGGCCATTTTCCATCACTTTTTATAACGCGTTTGTTAAAGCCAACTGACTGGCGAGCAAGGAATTACGTGGATCAAAATAAAGCATATCTACTGGATAGCCGTTGGATAAGAGCAATAGGCTTGTCAGTCGTGCTCGCGGTGATGCTGTATCTGGGCGCCATATTGATGGGGGATGCAGCTGCTGTCTGGCATGCCATTGGCCGCCTGAGTGCCGCGGCCTGGCTGCTGGTGCTGGGTACGTCGCTGTTTAATTATGTCCTGCGTTATCTGCGTTGGCACGGGTATTTGCTGGTGCTTGGCCATCGTATACCCAAACTCAGGCACCTGATGATTTACCTGGCGGGATTTACCCTGACCACGACACCAGGCAAAGCCGGGGAAGTACTGCGATCGGTTTACCTGGCCCCGTATGGCGTGCGCTATGTGCATAGTGTGGCTGCGTTGTTCACTGAGCGATTAGTGGATTTTGTAGCGATACTGCTGCTTGCCGCTTGCGTGGTGCTGGACTTTGATGGTTATACCGGCTGGTTAGCATCATTGGTGCTGGCTGTGCTGGCGGCATTATGGATACTTCAGAGCGCATGGTTTCTGAGCATGGCAGAGTGGTGGGTGGGGCGTGCACCCGAAAACACAATTCGCTCCCTGGCTCGCAAACTGCTGAGCATGGTAGAGGCATCGATTCGTTTGTTACGCCCCCCGTTGCTGGCGGGCGGTTTGTTTTTGGGCCTGCTAAGTTGGGGGGCAGAAGGAGTGGGTTTCTATATCATCCTCCAGGCTCTGGAAGTCGATGTGAGTCTGACCATGGCCATGGGTATATACGCTATGGGGGTACTGGTAGGGGCCCTGTCTTTTATCCCAGGAGGCCTGGGTAGCACCGAGGCTGCGATGGGAGGCCTGTTGGTGCTTGCGGGGGTGGGAGTGAGTGAATCGATTGCCGCGACATTGATCTGTCGAATCGCGACTCTGTGGTTTGCTGTGGTGCTGGGTGCAATTGCGCTAGGCTCACTCACACTTCGGCCCGGACCCGAGATTGAGTCTTGAGGGCGACGCCGTGATGAAAGAAACCCAGCCAATTTTATGTGTAGACCTTGACGGTACGCTCGTATGTGGTGATTTGCTGATTGAATCCGCCCTGGCTCTGGTGAAGCGAAATCCTCTCTACGTGTTGTTTTTCCCGTTCTGGTTATTGGGTGGGCGGGCGTTCCTGAAGCACGCAATAGCCAGCAGGGTAGAACTGGACGTCTCACTCTTGCCTCTGAATCAGGAGGTGGTCCGTTTCCTTACGCATCAGCGCGCCGCCGGACGTAGCCTCATTTTAGCGACTGCCAGTCATACCAAGTACGCCGAGCAGCTCGCGGCACATCTGGGTCTATTTGATCGAGTGATTGCCAGCGACCGGCAGACCAATCTGAATGGCAGGCGTAAGCTGGCCCGGTTGGAGCAAGCCTGCGGCGCGACCGGGTTCGACTATATGGGTAATGCGCATGTGGATTTGCCTATCTGGCGCGCGGCGCAGCATGCCTATATTGTCGATGCGCCTGCAAGGGTGCGTCGTCATGCTTACCGTACAGCGAATGTCCAGGGGGACTTCAGAGTGTCGAATAACCGCTTCACGGCCTTTATCAAGGCGGCCCGGCCGCATCAGTGGTTGAAAAACCTGCTGGTATTCGTGCCAATGATCGCAGGTCATCGTGTGGACGACCCGGTTGTCCTGTTCTCATCCATGCTGGCTTTTATTGCCTTCAGTCTGGCCGCGTCGAGTGGCTATCTACTCAATGATTTGCTGGACCTGGAGGCGGACCGGCTTCACCCCAACAAGCGCAAGCGGCCTTTAGCCAGCGGTGCCTTGCCAATAACCTGGGGGGCAGCCGGGGTGCCGCTGTTGCTGCTTTCGGCTTTAACAGCCGGCTATTTTCTTTCCTGGCTTTTTGTCGCTGTACTGTTGATTTACTACGGCCTGACGATGGCCTATTCGTTGTGGTTAAAGCGGGTCGTGATGCTTGATGTCACGGTACTCGCCATGTTGTACACCATGCGTATTCTGGCGGGCAGTATCGCGACCGGGATATCGTTGTCTTTCTGGTTGCTGGCATTTTCACTGTTTGTTTTTCTGAGCCTGGCCATTCTAAAAAGGTATTCCGAGCTGTTACTGATGGTGGCCGAGTCCAAGGGTGACCTGAAAGGGCGGGGTTATCATGTCAATGACCTCGGCTTGCTTGGGATGCTGGGTACTAGTAGTGGCTTGCTCAGCGTTCTGGTTCTGGCGCTGTACATCAACAGCGAGGGGCTGCAAAAATTCTATGCACAACCCCAAATGATCTGGTTCTTGTGCCCGTTGTTGCTCTACTGGATAGGCAGGGTCTGGTTTAAGGCGCACAGAGGCGAGATGCACGATGACCCTGTGGTTTTCGCCGCAACCGACCCGGTAAGTCTGCTGATAGTGGCATTGGGTGCAGGCATTTTTCTCTTGGCGATTTAGGCAGACGAGGTGAAGGCTTACACTTCCTGGGGACGATATCCCAAGCTTGCTGCTGCGAAAGTGGAGCGCCCGCGCTGGCGCGATGACGTGCTGCCATTTACTGCCCGACAATCGTTGCTGGCCTATGGCAATGGACGCAGCTACGGTGATAGCTGCCTGAATGAAGGCGGTTGCCTGTTGGACACGCGAGGCCTTGACCGTTTTATCCACTTTGACAAGACAACCGGAGTGCTACGGGCCGAAGCCGGGGTGCTGTTAACTGACATCCTGCAGTTTTGCTTGCCTGACGGCTGGTTCTTGCCGGTGACACCGGGTACGCAGTACGTAACGCTCGGCGGTGCCGTGGCCAACGATGTGCATGGCAAGAATCACCATGGTGCCGGCAGTTTTGGCTGCCATGTACGTGCCTTTGAATTGTTGCGTTCTGATGGTCAGCGCCTGATTTGTAGCCAGCATGACAACGCGGCCCTGTTTCAGGCGACTATTGGTGGGCTTGGGTTGACGGGGGTGATCCTGTGGGTGGAACTGGTCCTGAAACGCGTAGCCGGCACGGTAATGGAAGTGGAATCGCAGCAGTTCAGCGCGTTGGACGGCTTTTACGAATTGAGCGAGCAAGCCGATCAGCGCCATGAATACAGTGTGGCCTGGGTTGATTGCCTGGCGCATGGTCCGGCGTTGGGACGCGGCTGGCTGTTCAGCGCTAACCACGCCCAGACCCACGACATTCCATCACCTGATCGAGCTGGGGGCTGGACCATGCCCCTTACGCCCCCGGTCTCTCTCATTAACCGCGGCAGCTTGAGGCTTTTTAACCAGTTGTATTACCGAAAGCCCAGACCGGCGAGTCAGCGTCAGCACTATCAACCCTATTTTTATCCGCTCGACAAAATCCGGTACTGGAATCGAGTCTATGGCCCCAAAGGCTTCCTGCAGTATCAGTGCGTAGTGCCACCCGGTGATGAGCGATCGGCCATTGCCGCAATCCTTGCGCGCATTGCGGTTTCGGGCACGGGGTCGTTTCTTGCAGTCCTGAAAAGATTTGGGAACCGAGCGTCACCTGGACTATTGTCTTTTCCGCGACCCGGCACGACATTGGCACTGGACTTTCCGAATCAGGGCGCTGACAGTCTGCGCCTGCTTGAGAATCTGGATGCACTGGTCTTGGAAGTGGGCGGGGCAATCTACCCGGCCAAGGATGCACGTATGAGCGCTGCGATGTTCAAGGCCAGTTTCCCGAGACTTTCAGACTTTGTGACGCAACGAGACCCAGGAATGTCATCAAGCTTCTGGCGACGGGTGATGGAGGAATAGGATGCAAAAAATTTTGATACTGGGTGCCAATTCGGCGATCGCCCAGGCGACTGCCCGGCGATATGCCAACGAGGGTGCCCAGTTTTACCTGCTCGGACGCAATAAGGAACGTCTGGAGATGGTCGCCAATGATTTGCGGGTGCGGGGTGCGAAGGAGGTCGACTTTCATACGCTGGATGCTAATGAAGTGGCCGATCATGCCAGCGCCCTTGAGGCAGCAATACAGAGCCTGGGCCAGATCGATATTTTGCTCATTGCGCATGGAACCTTGCCTGACCAGGTCGCGTGTCAGGCCTCCGTTGATGAGACGGTGGCTGCCCTGCAAACCAATGCCATGAGCGTGATTGCTTTTTTAACGCTCGCATCCCAGCAATTCGAGCAGCAGGGGCAGGGCAGCATAGTGGCGATATCGTCGGTAGCGGGGGATCGTGGCCGGCAGAGCAATTACGTCTATGGCAGCGCCAAGGCAGCCGTGAGCATTTTTTTGCAGGGCCTGCGTAACCGCTTGCACAGGCATGGGGTTCAGGTGCTCACGGTCAAACCCGGTTTCGTCGATACACCAATGACAGCCGCGTTTGATAAGGGTCCCTTATGGGTGCAGCCGGAGAAAATTGCCGAGGGTATTCACCGGGCAATAGATAAGAACAAAGACGTGGTCTACCTGCCAAGAATCTGGTGGCTGATCATGTTGGTGATATGCAGAATTCCTGAACGTATTTTCAAGCGGTTGTCTCTTTGAGCCGGCTCTGAGAATATCGATTGAGTTCTTTAATCGAGTAGAGAAAAAGTTGCTTGGGGCCTGCAAAATTAAATCAAGAAGTATTGTTCAGGTTTGCGCTCAATCATTAGTAGCTAGCAATTCAGTTCAATATCGGCTTTAAGGGGAAGGCCCTAATGTCAGAAACAACAAATTCTGCGGTGGAGGATGGCAGCAGCCTGAGATCGCTATTTCTAAACAGGGGGGTTTACCCGCTCGTTCTGATATTGACCATGCTGTCAGTGCTTAGAGGCATACGTCTGCCAAACTTATGGGAATACACGCAATTTTTATTTAATTATGAATTTGGATTCGTTAAGCGTGGATTGATAGGGGAAATCCTACGCAGACTAGATAGTCCTTGGTTTTTATCTTATGAATTCTATTTTTTATTCAGTGTATTTGTATGCTTGGTGAACTTGGCGCTTTTCTTCTTTCTGGTTAGGGGTTTTTTCGAAAGCAAAAATAGCACAGCAATTCTGGCGGCCATCGTGTTTGCTGCCAGTCTCGGTGTGGTATCTCTGGGCAACTATATCGGTATTGCAGACCAGTTAGGTCTGATGATTCTTTTCCTGTCGCTTGGTGCGCGTACCTTTTTTAAAAGGTGGCTGGTGTTGATGACACTGATGCCCTTGTCGCTGCTGATCCATGAGGGAATCCTGATCATGTTTTTTCCCGTAGCGCTGATATCTTTAGTATTAGCCATGGACGGGCAGCGCTTGTTTTCTAAACAATCCGTCCAGGTGGCAGCATTCATACTGGTGAGTCTTTTAACGACTTGGGTCGTTAGTCAATCCACTATTGGCATAAAAGAAGCCAATCAAATGAAAGCCAACCTGGAGGAGGTGGTTGGTCATAAATTACACAGGCCGACCATGAGTATCATGTATTGGGAGGTGTCAGATCACGCAAGAAACATGAAAGACTTTCGGTCTGCGCCGTGGTACTGGGGTGGACTGTCCCGACAATTAATGGTTACTTTGCCTACAGCACTTTTCTTTATCTTCATCATGGTTGGGAATTTGCGTGCTCAACATGTAGACCCATTTATTATTTTTATGGCAACCATGGCCGCGCTATCACCCCTGGTATTACACGTGGTTGCTTGGGATACGCATAGATGGAATATGTTGACCATTACAACTTCTTTTTTAGCGCTGTCTGCCACTTATAGGGTTCCTGATAAAGTATCGAATATGAATCCGAGTTCAGTTTTATGCTACATGGCGATTGCGCTGATTTATCTCAATGGCATCTCGACAATTCCGCTACGATCAACAAGTTTGCAGGACTTCCCTTTTACCCACCACTATCAATATCTTGATCAATTGGGCCATCAGGATTTCACTTTATGGCCTTGGTAGGTAATCTCGTGGCGACAATATCTTTAGAAGTGTGGGCAATCTCGCTTGGTTAGTCGTCATTGCTTAGGAGGATGTGGCCTACGGAGTAACGTTTGTCGCCTCTAACTGCTTCGATTCGAATCTTGTCGAAACTGAAAGGGGCGCCATTGTTTTGCTTTGAGGAAAGGCTGTAATGCACGAGACCTTTAGAGGTATTTGCTCTCTCGGGATTACTCAGAACGGTTTGAAAGTTAATGACATTCTCCTGAAACAGAGAGAGCCGGTAAACATCATTATGATCAAGGGCGATATTTAGATTGCCAGCTACTATTTCTTCCGGAGATGTGGCCTCCAGGATGTTTTTGAATCTTATGTTTCCTGGTGCATTCCAGTCATGTCCCAAAGGCGTTTTTTTGCCTGACAGTCTGTCCAGTGACACCCTGCGTATTGATGTGGATTCCGGTAGTTTCAAATCCGGGTCGGTATATTTCTCAGACTCGATCTCCGGGTAGTTGTTTGTATTCAGACGCTTGATTGCCTTAAACCGGCCCTCGGAAAAAAGAGGGGCCTGGGTGATAACCTGGATATCGTCAAATAGTGGCATTAGTGCTGGGTCAGTCAGTAAATTCTCTTTCTCAATAAGAGATTGCCCATAATTGGTTGGAACTTTTCTTTCCAAATGTCCGACTCGCCAATAGCGACGATGTTTGGGGGGCGTCCTGGCAAGCAGTGGGTCGGCTAATCCACAATAGTCGATAACGTAGATGTTCTTTGGCATCATCAAAGACCGTCGACCAGCGCCCCCGCAACGGTAGATAAATTCTGAGTAATCTTCTTCTGAGCGGACAACAATTTTTGGCCATCTTCTACGTTCTGATACAAGACCATATTGTTGGAAATAGTAGCCTCTTTCATCTGCAACGCCCTTGACGAATTTCTTATTGTGATAACGCACCTCTTTTGAAATAGGCGACTGACTCAAATTGGTAACGAAAAGGATGAGGGAGATGAAAGCTGCCCAATGCACAGGTATTTTTCTTTGACCTATTAGACCAGTGGCGATGAATACGGGGACTGCAAAGAAACGGCCTTGCATGAAGTCGCCACCGATTCGCAAAAGATACAGCTGGTAAAGCACAAGTCCTATGCAAAGAGCTTTGGTATAGCGATTGCCAGACCAGGCAAGCACCATGCCCCCGCCAAGGAGTATCAAGGTAATCGGGTCTTTTAACCATTGGACCTGGTAATAATTCAGTCCACGTTCGAAGTACTCATGTGCAGGAAATCCGCTGGCCAGCTTCCCGTAAAACGGATTAGGTAGGGGTGCGCCGAAATAGATGGTGGCAAATCCAAACCAGGCGATTACCAGGCTAAAAGCCATTACGATCCCGGGCATTGCCATTCGACCATGATTGAATAAGAGCAGTAATGCGAGAGGCAGCAGAAGAAGCGCGTAATCCATGCGATTGAGAAACGTCACTGCCATCAACAGGTAAATAATGCTTAAGTTGGTGGGTACGTCAGTCGGTCGGCACAACGCCATGTACATCAGGCAGGCCAATAGGAAATACGACAGTGGGTTTTCAAGTCCGGACGTGGCGTAATCGATAAAGGCATTCGACAACAACAGTAATGCCCCAGCAAGAAGCAATGTAGTTAAAGAGCCTGACCGGTGGCTTGTCAGGGCAAGGATCGCTAAGGCGCTGACTGTCAGAAAGATGGAGACGTAAATGGTCGTGTAATAAATTTCACCAGTGATGGCATAAAAGCCACTTAGTAAGAAAAACCACGACGGATGGGTGAAGGCTTGTATGCGCTGGCCTGCGTTCCAGGTGATACCGTCTCCGTTGATGAAGTTAACGATTGATCTGAAACTGATAAACGAATCGTCTGAGACCCATGCCGTTTTGATTATAAGGAGGCCACAAACAACAAGTAATGTGCCTGCAAAGCAGTACCTGAGGCCGGTTTTTAAGGAGCGAGAGTCCAGTAATGTTAAACTTTCTTTTTGATCGTCTGTCATGCTTAGTATGCGTATGTTTCGTATGGGAAAACGAACCTTATCCAGACAATCTGGGTTCAGCTTCTTGTAGAAGCGTTTCTTTTGGTCTAGAACCGCTTTCTCGATCGAGTCTAATCTAACAAAAAATAGTGTTGGTCGTTCGTTATGGTGTGGGGGCTAATCCGCTGGCATAGGGATGAATCCGATATAAGACGAGTGCTATCAGGCTTTAATGAAAGGGCTTTCATTGACTGTCCTGAGTGACCTTTTTTGACAAGAATCTGAGATTCCAATTAATGCAAGGCACAAAAAGGAAGTCTCGCATTGTATCAATTTCGGGCTCCTGGTTTAGTAGACCTTTGATGGAAATAATGTGGATAAATTACCGAAAATTTTGTTCTTGAGTTCACTGGTAATTGGGATTTATTCCTACGGTCTTATATCGAGTAGCTATTCGCTTTTCCCCTATCCCCAAATTTTAGAGGCGATCAATAGTGTGAAGCTTGTCTATGGCTCATTTGTAGGTAATGACAAGATTCTTTATTCGGAAAGTTCGCATGACGATGAAGGGTGGGGGGCAGGTAAGGTTGCATCGAACCATGTGGCCGAAGGGCTGATATTGCTCGTGGGTATTAATGAGAACAGGAAAAATATGATCCGTGTGATTGATCGTGCGGGTAATGTTATTCACGATTTATCTGTTGGTTGGTTCGACATATGGGATAAAAGTGAGGGCAATTTCCCGAATGGCTGGCGGCCGAAATCACCACCTGGGGCTTTATTGCACGGTATCGATTTGCTTCCCAATGGTGATTATGTCGTGAATTTTGAGCATTTAAGCACTATGCGGCTTAATTTATGCGGGCAAGTCATCTGGAAGCTGGACAATCAGGGCCACCATTCTGTACATGTAGCTGAGGATGGGACGATCTGGGTACCCGCTGAGAACTATCACGCTAAAGGCCCTACGGGTTTTCGAAATCACCATGCTCCGTTGCGGTCTTGGACATTGCAGAATATTTCTCCAGAAGGAGAGATTCTCAAAACGATCCCCGTAATTGATGTCCTGCGTAAAAATGATTTGGAAGGTTTGCTTTATCTATCCACTCTTAACAATACGCGCACAGGTGTAAAGGGCGATACCCTGCATCTGAATGATATCGAGATATTTCCGTCACACTTGTCTTCGTCGGTTTTCAAGCCGGGGGACATCATGTTCTCTTTGCGCAATATTAATACTGTTATCGTGATGGACCCCAAGAGTCACAAGATAAAATTCCGTTCGACCGGGGATGTTTTACGTCAACATGATCCTGATTTTATGGACGGTGATGTAATATCAATTTTTGATAATCGCAATCTGAGACCGGCCCCAGGTAAGCATTTCAGTCGTATTGTTGAAATCAATGCACGTACGAGCAAGAAGAGAACAGTCGTGCATGGTGCCAAGGACGCAAAATTCTTTACTGATATTATGGGGACGCACCAGCGATTACCAAACGGAAATATTTTGATTAATTCTTCAACAGAAGGGCGGTTGCTTGAAACTTTGCCCAATGGTCGTCTTGTCTGGTCGTATGAAAATCGCCTCAGCAATGGCAAGAACGGCAGGCTTACTATGGGTATGCTTTTGCCGCCACACATGGATGCAGACTTTTTTGCCAGGCAAAAGCAACAGTGCCATTAGTTGATCGGATTAGGGGTGGGGTAATTTGATGAAAGCGGAGAGATTTGTGCCCAGAGCGATGCTGTTTCTGGTGACCTTGGGTTTGGCACTGCCAGTCCATGCCTACATAGGTCCTGGAGCAGGCCTTGGCACTATTGGAACAGCAGTGGCTTTTCTGGTTGCTGTTCTGCTATTGGTTGTTGGGTTTGTCTGGTATCCACTCAAACGATTGCTGCGTGGGCGCAACAAGGCAGTCGAGGCCGAGACGGAGACAGCCAGCAAAGAGACCGAAGAGGGCTAGTGCTGGCTTTTTTTACCTCGCTACTGGCGATATTTGGATTTGCTTTTGCCTTCAAGTATCTGAAAGTTGTTCCGGCAACAAAAGAAGCGATCGCCAAGGCACACGGCGGCGTCACCGCCATTCTGGATAGCCGATTAAGCGATGACGAGAAAGAAGCGGCCGTACAGACAGCGGGTCTGGCGCTTTTAAAATTCAGTGTGGGGATTCTTTGGCGCCTGGCAGCCTGCCTGCTAGCGGCTGCGGTGCCCATTTACCTGTTTTCATGGGCAGGCTGGGTATCTGCAGATGTGGTATTCAGACTGATGCTTCGCTGGGAGTATATCCTCGGCACTACTGTTGTATTGGGTGGGCTTGTCTGGTGGTATAAGCGTTCCAGAAATGATGAAACTCCAGTTTCTGCGTATTCAGGCTCCGATCAACTGACGCACAAGCTGGCGTTTTCCGGGCCAGGCATTCAGTTCACCGCCTGTGATATAGAAGACCGGTTTTTTGCTCGCAAGTTTAAGGGCATTACGGACCAACCACCGGTTTTCATTACCTCGCTTCCCCGCGCGGGAACCACGGTTCTGCTCAATGCGCTCAACGAACTGCCTGAGGTGGCGACGCATCTCTATCGCGACATGCCATTCGTGATGGCGCCCATGCTGTGGTCGCGCATTAGCGGGATGTTTACCAAGCCATCTGAAATGAAAGAGCGTGCTCATGGCGATGGTATTCAGGTGGGCTATGACAGTCCCGAAGCTTTTGAAGAGGTCATTTGGCAAGCCTTTTGGCCTGAAAAATATTCAGCAGACACCATACCTCTGTGGCGAATGGAAGATGCCTTGCCCGAGGCAACGTCTTTTTTTGTCAGGCATTTCCGCAAGATTGTATTGTTGAGAACGAATGGGCAGGGGCGCTACGTTTCCAAGAACAATGCGAATATCGCCAGGCTCGACCTGATCCAAGGCATGTTTCCGGATGCACAAATTATCGTGCCTATCCGTGAGCCGGCAGAACATGCCGCATCGCTGTTAAGACAACACCAGAATTTTCTGCAGCTGCATGCACGTGACCCCTTTGTCGCACGCTATATGCGCGATGTCGGGCACTGGGAATTCGGCGCTTTGCATAAACCTTTTGCCTTCCCAGGGTTCGATAAGTCTCTTGGGTCACCTCAGGACCCTGATTACTGGCTGGCGTATTGGATTGCAGCCTACCGGTTTGTTCTGGCGCGGGCAGATCGTCTTAATTTCGTAACTCAGAAGAAGCTTGGAGAACAGCCAGATGTCGTGATGAATGCACTTTGCGGGCGACTCGGTCTTTCTCTATCCGGAGCCAACCCGGCAAGGCATTTCAGGCCGGTCAGCAGCGATGCAAACGTGGGTATGTTTGATAGAGCCAAGCTAACTGAGGCTCAGGAACTGTACTTGGCACTCAGCGAGCGGGAAATCTGAGTCACTCTGCCCGCACGTTGGTACTTAGTGGGACGGCATTTTCAGCCTCGCTTGCGCGCTTGTTCTGTGAGCGGTTCTTGACCAGATCAGCAGTCAGAAAACCGGCCATGATGAGCAGATAAATCAATAGCCCAATGGACGTTGTGGAGGTGACAGCGTACCGGGTAACCTCAGTAATCATCACATGTTGCGTAGCGACTTCAATGCCGAATAACAAGAACAGGCCAAGCCGATCACGGTAGCGGTCATGGTTTTCGAGATGGTAGAGCAGCGGCAGCAAACGCAAGTTGTAGTAATTGATCTGTGGATTGGTTATGCAGAACAGTGGAAAGATGCTCAACCAGATCAATCGGTGCGGCGAACTGCGGCTGTGCCAGATACAGACAGTCAGCCAAAGCAGAGACACCAGGCCGATCAGTTTCAACCAGGGGTCAAGCGCCCAGAGTTGTTCACGTTTGCCATCAATGCCGCCATTGGCGTTAATTTCACTGCGACTGGTTTCTCCACGGTAAAGCAGGGCATCACCCAGACCTACACGATGAGAGCTGAAGGACTCAGGGCCCCCGTGAAGGGCGAGATTATTTGCAGCCGCCATATAGGTGCCAGACCCATAGATGGCCATTGATGTGCCGACCAGCAGCGCGGTGGTGGCACCGGCTCCGATGATAAAGCGCCAGTGCTTTTCACTGATGCGGCGTGTTTGCCAAACGTCCCTGAGAAACACGACCACGTAAGGAAAGAAAAAGATAGCAGGGAAGACCCGGCTACATGCGGCATAGGCCAGCAGTGCACCCGCGAGGGCTCGACGCTCCGCTTTTAGTGCACAGACCGCCATCACAAGGGCGGCAACCCAGTCGAAACGTAGAATTGATTGGCCAAGCACGGGCCAGCGCCCGCTGAAGGTGACACAGTAAAAAAGCAATGCAATCAGCATGGGAAAGCTGCCGAATACGCGCCCTATCACCAGCATCATGATGGCGATCAGTACGAAGTCGACCGTGGTGATCCACTTCATGTGTTCTACCGGACACAGTTTGGAGAGGGTGCCGCCTATTAGTGTCCAGGTAGGAGGTGGGTTGTAGCCGTGGTCGATGAAAAAGTAACCCCATCCACCCTTGGCCTGCTGGCCGGTTATGAAATTCAGGTCATGCTTAAAGGCTTCCCATTGTTCTTGGCTGAAGCGTGCCTTGATGACGTCTGCGCGGCTTAGCGCAACTTCCCGTGGATAAAGTGCCTTGTACTCTACGAGATCACGGTAACGCTTGATGCGCCTGAAACGCTTCGCCCCCTCGTTATCGGCCACCAGCATGGCTTCGTAAAGATGCGTGTAGCCAAGTTCATCGAAATACTTTGAATTCAGGTAGTAGTAGGTGCTATCGGCATAATCATTGACCTCGGCGAAAACCTGCCTGTCAAACTGGTAGTAGTTGAATACCCCGTAGGTGGCACTCATCATCAGGCCAAGAAAGAGCAGTTTTGTACGAACTGCAATGTTGTCTTCACCACTGCGCCATGGCCAACGCAGTGTTTGCCCATTGCGCACCAGCTCCCAGGAAAAATGCAGACCAGCAATGGCTACACAGCCTAATATCATGCGCCGAGCATGAGAGCCCATGCGGCTGATTGAGTCATGTTCGAAGCAGATAAAAACGAAGACGCCAAGCACGGCCAGGTAACCCGCATGCTCCCACATCCAGCGCAGACACGATTTTAGATGTGAGTTTGCGTG
>JBFKKS010000032.1:0-17057 GCA_041630955.1 Nevskiales bacterium | reverse complement strand
GGGCCAGGTACTATGCCCTGCCGGCCGGCGATCGAGAGTTGTTCAGGCAAGATTTGCGCTGGGTTGTGGACCAACCCCTGGATAACCTGGTTGGTTATCGACCCTGGAATATCGTGATACAGCGTGATGCCAGGCGAATGCTGAAAAAATTCCGGAGCCTTTTCAAGACATGATGGAAGCGACATGAAACCCGCCGGTTTACGATTGCCGCAGTCAGTATTCATGCGCAGCATGATGCGATATGCCGTAGTCGGCAGTACGGGTGCAGTCTCCGATTGGTTGATCTTTGCCCTGCTTCTTTATATCGCCGAATGGCATTACCTGGTGGCCGGCACGGTTTCCTTTGTCATTGCGACCCTGATCAATTACATCCTGAGCCTGCTATGGGTATTCGAGGGTGGACGGCATGCGCGCCATAAAGAGGTCACGCTTATTTATCTGGTCAGCGTGGTGGGGCTGTTGATCAACCTGGCGGCACTTTACCTGCTGGTCGAGAGTCTCTCGGTGCATGTATTCGTGGCCAAGGTATTGGCATCCCTGTCAGCTTTCATATGGAATTTCAGTGCCCGTTACTTCTGGGTGTTTGAATCATCCAGTGCGGCGAAACCTGCGGCACCCGGCATGGTCGAATAGCTTCCTGGCAGCCGGAGTCTGTAATGAAAAAGCCTGTTTTTGTGATGCTGGGTTTGCTGTTGGCTGCGCTGGTAATGTCGGGCTGTGACCGCGAACCCACACCACCGGCCGCGACACGCAAGGTCAGCGGTGAGGCTTTTTATCTACAAAAAATTGCCTTGCCACAGGATGCCGTGCTCAAGGTGTGGCTGGAAGACGTCTCCCTGATGGACGTACCCGCGTTGCTGCTGAGCGAGCAGCGCATAGAGCTGAAAGGGCGACAGCAGCCGTTCGCTTTTGAGTTGGGCTATCACCCCTCGCAACTGACCGCGGGTCATGTCTATGCGGTTTCCGGCAGCATTGAGGATGCCAGTGGTCTGCGTTTTATCAATACCGAACAGCACAGCCTGTTACTGGTGGGGCAGGATGCGAACTTGCGCCTGAAACTGGATCAGGTGACCCCCGCCGGTCCGACGCAGGCCATGTCGAAAACCCCTGATTTCGTTTGCAATGGCAACGAGCCGTTCTGGGGACTGGAATTACGCAGGGATAAATTGAAGCTGAGCCGCCTGGTTAAAAAGGTCAAAGAAAAGCATTACACGGGCAGTTTTTCACGTTATTCGGCGCTCGACGGTGGGGCGGGATATCAGTGGCAGGGCCTGGCCAGCAAGGGCAGAAATTCAACCCTGGTGGCGGATATCTGGCTTGACCATTGTGTCGACAACATGGCTGGTAATGACGAGGGTGTCGAATATGACTATCAGATCATCCTGTCGGTCGATGATGAACAACTCTCAGGCTGCTGCAGGCTAGTGGCAGCAGGAGCGCCTGACGTCATTCGCTATCAATGCGAAGATGATTTGCGTATTACTGCACAGCTTGAGGGCAGTGTTTCCGCCCGGGTGGCTGTCCTTGGCCTGCCGGACGGCAAGAGCCTGCGCCTGTTGCAGCAGCCAACTTCATCAGGTGCGCTTTTCATTAGTGATAACAACAAGTTCTGGTCCAGTGGCGATGACGCCCGCCTGACACTCGACGGCGCCGCTGCGCAACATTGTTTGCGTCTTGACTGAGCATGGTCATCGGGTTCAGGCCTCCCTCTCGCTGGCACAACGAATGCAATAACGCGTCGTTGGATCGATGGCCAGGCGTTTAAACGGAATCTGTTCCCCACATTCCACGCAGTCACCAAAGTCGTCTGCAGCAAGGCGGTTCAGGCTGATCTTGATACTGTGCATCCGTGCTGCGGCGCGGGCGTGGGCTGCCTGGGCCATGGCCTGTCCCTGTAAAGCATCCATGCGACTGAGCCTGCCCTGGCGGGTTTGATCCAGTTCGACGGTTTGCCCGGCATCTGCCGACGCACTCAGGGTGGCGGCCACTTCATCGTGAAGCGCTTCCAGTCGAACACGCAGCTGGTTGAGTTGTTGTCTGTTGAGCATGGTTTACATGTCCTGCACGTAGCGTAATCCGAGTTGACCCATTTGTCGTTCTATCCATGCGGCTCGCTGTCGCTGGGCTGCAGTAGGACGATTAACGCGACGCTGGCGGGGATTGGGCAGCACGGCTGCGAGTTGTGCTGCTTGAAAGCGGGTTAAGCGTGCGGCTGAAATTCCGAAGTAGCGCTGGGCGGCCGCCTCGATACCGTACACGCCCGGCCCGAATTCGGCGATATTCAGGTACACCTCCAGAATGCGTTGCTTGGGCCAGAGCAGTTCGATGAGCAGGGCAATCGGTGCCTCAATGAGCTTGCGAAAATAACCGCCCGGCCAGAGAAACAGGTTCTTGGCCAGTTGCTGGGTAATGGTGGAGCCACCTACACGTCGGTCACTGTGCCGGTAACGCCAATTTTTTCTGGCAGCCCCCCAGATGGCCTGCAGGTCCAGCCCCCAGTGCTGGGGAAAGCGCTGGTCCTCAGCAGCGACTACCGCCAGGGCGGCCCAGGGTGAAATATGCTTCATTGGCATCCAGCGATGCGCCACCGGCTTGACGGGCGATTGCAACATGAACGATGAAGTGGGCACTGGCAGCAATGAGAAAACCAGCAGCAGAACCGTTACCAGTAATACCGGGCTGGCCAGCAGCAACTGCAGGCGGCGATTACGGGTCAGGGGGTGCCAGAGCCAGCGCTGCCACCAGGCATGCCTGGCGGCTCGGTGCTGCTTGGATTTGCGTCTGCGTTTCTTCATCGAAAGAGCTGGGGGCGGTATGCTTGGCATGATGCCAACATGCGAGGCTCGCCGCCATGCTCGAAGTTCACCAGTTTCCCTGCCTGCAGGATAATTACGGATTCATCCTGCGCGATAGCGTCAGTGGCAGGGTGGCAACGGTCGATACACCGGATGCGTCGGAGATCACCCGTCAGCTGGAAACCCGCGGTTGGCCCCTGGATGTGATCATGAATACGCATCACCACCCGGATCATGCCGGCGGCAATCTCGCCCTGAAAAAACGCTATGGGTGCCAGATTGTCGGACCCAGGGGCGAGGCGGCGACCATTCCCGGTATTGACCTGCTGCTGGATGACGGTGACGTGTTCACCCTGGGGGGGAGTCGCGCAACAGTACAAGAGACCCCGGGCCATACGCTGGGACACATCGTGTACCACTTCGCTGATGAAGGCATCGCCTTTGTCGGGGATACGCTTTTTGCGATGGGCTGTGGGCGCCTGTTTGAAGGGACAGCGGCCCAGATGTGGTCGTCGATGCAGAAGCTGCTGGCCTGGCCGAATGAAACGATGCTGTACTGTGCCCACGAATACACGCAGGCCAATGCCCGTTTTGCGCTGAGCGTGGAACCCAACAACAAGGCACTCATTCAAAGGGCCGCTCAGGTGGATGCCCTGCGTGAGCGCGGTCTGCCGACGGTGCCCATGCAACTGGTCACCGAACGCGCAACCAACCCCTTCCTGCGGCCGGATAGTAAAGAATTGCAGGCGGAACTGGAGATGCTGGGTGAAGAACTGGTGTCAGTTTTTGCCGAAACACGCCGCAGGAAGGATGTGTTCTAGCCGGACAGGCAGAGCAGAGTCACTACCCTGATATCGGTGCAGGATGATTCTCCTGCGAATCATTTATCAGCAAAATACTCGTCAAAGCGTGCCTGGGCTTCATCGCCAAACAGGATTCTGCAGGCTTCCATCAGGCCGGGCGAGTTGCGAATAACCTCGGTGCGTTCAATGAGCGCGATTTTGGAGCGACGGCGCAGGAAATCATCCAGTTTGACGATCATCTCCCGCCTTGCGGCCTGGCGTAGTTCACAGTGGGTATATTCGGTGCCCTTGATCAGCACCTCGGACTCGGCCGGATTTTCGCGAATGTTTTCCAGCAGTCCAATCGCCTGTGCACCATAGCGGCGCCACAGACGTGTGGTAAGCGGCTCTGAGGATTCCGGGGCTGTGTAACTGTCGAGTTTCATCAACTCGGCCTGGTGCAGGAACTCGTCGCGCACTTCATCGGGTGGCTCGCCATACCACTTGAAACGCGGATAGGGGATAGGTATTCCCAGTTTGGCAACCGCCTCACAGACCTCATCACCCACATTGATGCAGTCGGTTAGCTTGCCGCCAAAGATGCTGATGTGTTGCTGCGTATTGTCGACCTCAACGGCATGCTTGCGCGAAAGTTGCAGGAAGTCGGTCTCCTCACCTTGCTTGGGTTTGCCCTTGATGACCAGGGGCCGAACACCACAGCGGGTAGCGATGACGTCATCAGGGGTGAGCGGCTTGTCGAGGCGCAGGCGCTTGTTGATATTGTCCAGCACAAACTGCCGATCAGCATCGGTGACTTCGACCTCGGGTGAATCCACGCGTGTGTCGGTGGTGCCGATGCAGGTGCGGGTGCCCATCGGAATGGCGAAAAACAGGCGCCCATCGTCGGCAAAGAAGGTCAATACCCGGTCGTGTTCGGTGATCCGGTTCACGATCAGGTGGATGCCCTTGCTCAGCACATGGTGATGTTCGGTGCTTTCACCACTAAGTTCGTTGTGCTCGTCGACCCAAGCACCGGCCGCATTAATCAGGATTTTGCTGTTGATCGTCCAGCGTTCATCAGTTGTTACATCCCGGGCCTGCACTTGCCACTGGCCATCCTGTTTTGCCGCGCCCAGTGATTCCACGTAATTGGCCGCGATGCAGCCGCGTGATACAGCGGAACGAATGAAATTGAAGACGAAGCGCGCGTCATTGTCGTACAGGAAGGCATCGGAATACTCAAAACCACCAATCGAGTGGCTGGTATCAACACAGGGCTCTTCGCGCTCAATCCCTGCGCGAGTGAAAAGTTTGGGTATGCGCGTGAAACCGTTGCCGATCAGCCAGTACAGCCAGGTGCCTGCGTAGAGAATCCATGGATGCCAGCGAAAGCCGCGTTCAATATTGGTGAAAAACCGTATCTCGCGCACGGTCGAGGGGTAACTGCGGATCAGACGGTTACGGCTCAGGCACAGCGCGCGCACCAGGAAGTATTCATGCGTCTCCATGTACTTGATGCCACCCCAGGCCAGATTGGAGGAGTGCTGCGAGGTGCCGCCGGCGAAATCGCCCCGGTCTATCAGGCCGACCTTGACGCCCCGTGCAGACAGCGCGGCGGCGGCGACGGCACCATTAATGCCCCCGCCGATAATGAGTACGTCGAAGGATTGACTGCGCAGTTTGGCGATATTGCTGTTGCGTAATTTCATGCCGGGCTTGCGGTATATGAGTGACTGCGCGTTATTCTAGTCGAGTGTTTGCATCGAGGGGGCACAGTTTGCGCATCTGGAGCCTGCATCCGCGGTATCTCGACCCCAAGGGCCTGGTGGCCCTTTGGCGGGAGACGCTGCTTGCCCAAAAGGTGCTGCGCGGCGAAACCAAGGGTTATCAGCAGCATCCGCAGCTGTACCGGTTTCGGATGCAGGAGGCCCCTTTAGCATCCATTGCAGCCTATTTACGCGTGGTGCACGCGGAAGCGACTGCGCGTGGTTACAACTTTGATCGGCGCAAGATCAATCGCACCAAGGGTGAGGTGGCAACCATACCGGTACAGTCTGGCCAGTTGCACTACGAATGGTTACACCTGCTGAACAAGCTCGAGGCACGGAGCCCGGGTTGGTATCAGCGTTATCACGACTTCAAAACACCGGCAGTCCATCCATTGTTCCGTATCGTGCCGGGTGAGATCGAACCCTGGGAAAGGACGGGCTAATCGGCGTTGCCAATCTGGGACATTGGCACATGCACTTCGCTCAGGCGTTCTGGCTGCAGGGTGACATGCGCTATACCGAACTTCGCTTTTAATAAATCCTGCAACTCATGCAATACCGCATCCCAGTCCTGAATATTGCGCATGACGACATGTGCCGACAGGGCCACTTCACGGGATGACAGGTTCCACACATGCAAGTCATGCACTGAGCAGACTGCCGGCAGGCCGGCCATCGCTTGCCCTATATCCTCGAGTTTCAGGTGACTGGGCACGGCTTCCATGAAGACATGCAGGGCTTCACGCAACAGCCGCAGGCTTGAGAACAGGATGACCACACAAATAAGCATCGACAGAATCGGGTCCACGGCCAGCCAACCCGTCACCCAGATGACAACGCCCGAGATTAGTGCGGCTACTGAGCCGAGCAGGTCCCCCATCACATGCAGCATTGCACCGCGGGTGTTCATATCCTGTTCACCGTGACTCAGGGTCCACAGCACCAGTGCGTTAATAGCGAGGCCGATCCCGGCAACCAGTGCCACGACCGGTCCGTTGACTTCAGCGGGGACCTGCAGGCGATGTACCGCCCCAATGACAATCGCAATGACAATACCGAGCATGAAAAGGGCATTCACGGCAGCGGCCAGTACTTCTATACGCCCCAGCCCGAAGGTATGTCGCCGGGTCGCACCACCCGCGGCGAGTCGAGCAGCCAGTGCCGCCAAACCCAGGGCGCTGGCATCGGTGATCATATGACCGGCATCGCCGATCAGGGCCAGTGAGTGGGCCCACCAGCCGGCCAGCGCTTCGACAGCCGCGAAGCAGAGAGTGAACACCAGTGCCCAGCCGAGATGTCCATGTGTATGACCGTAATGGGAGTGATCGTGATCAGGGCTGTGTGCGTGGTTGTGGTGATGTGCGTGCATGGCACCAGTATCGGCTACAGCCGTTGCCTAGTCATCCTCGCTTTGGGTGAGCAGGCTTGCATTACCCCCCATGGCCGCACTGTTGACTGTAAGGGTTTGCTCATGGACCAGGCGCAACAGGTAGTGCGGTCCGCCAGCCTTGGGCCCGGTACCCGACAGTCCCATGCCGCCAAAAGGCTGTACACCCGGTACGGCACCGATCATGTCACGATTGATGTAAAGGTTGCCAGCGGCAAGACGCTGTTCAAACAGTTCATGCCGCGCGGCAATGCGGCTGTGGAGGCCGCCGGTCAGGCCAAAGCCCTGGGCATTGATGGCGTCGAGCATCGCCTCGAACCCATCACTGGGATAGCGCAGTAGGTGTAGCACCGGACCGAAGACCTCATCCTGAAGATGCTCGATCTGTTTGACCTGATAGGCGCAGGGTGCCAGAAAGGCACCGCCCCGATAGGCACCGGGCAGTGGGGTTTCAGCTATCAGGCGAGCCTTTCTGGTTCGCAGGCGGCGGAGTTGTCGCCGGATACCGGTTTTCGCGGCCACGTCAATGAGTGGGCCGACATCGGTATCGAACTGGGCAGGGTCTCCCACCCGCAGTGTCGCCATGGCTCCAGACAGCATTGCTTCAATCTGGTCGGCAATGTCTTCCTGAAGGCAGAGCAGGCGAAGCGCAGAGCAGCGCTGGCCGGCAGAGTCGAAAGCGGAGCGCATCACGTCCACGATGACCTGCTCGGGCAGGGCGGTCGAATCGACCAACATGGCATTCTGTCCACTGGTTTCGGCAATCAGAGGAATGATCGGACCAGGACGTGCCGCCAGCTGACGATGTAGACCCTGTGCCGTGGCAAAACTACCGGTAAACATTACAGCCTGAATGCGTGGGTCGGTGATCAGTGACTTGCCCAATTTTGCACCGCTGCCAGGCAGTAATTGCAGGACATTCTTCGGAATTCCAGCCTTGTGCAAAAGCCGTGTGACGGTGAAAGCAAGTAACGGGGTTCGTGTTGCGGGTTTGGCGATAACGGGGTTGCCCGCTACCAGCGCTGCCGCGACCTGTCCTGTGAAAATCGCCAACGGGAAATTCCAGGGGCTGATACACAGGGTCGGGCCACGCCCCCGGGTACGCAGCTGATTCTGCTCACCGGTCGGGCCAGTCAGAGATTGGGGATTGAGTGAACGGCGGGCCTGTAAAGCGTAATAGCGGCACAGATCAACTGCTTCACGTACCTCGGCCACGGCAGCTGGCCAGGGCTTGCCGGCTTCGCGAACGACAAGGGCGGCGAGCTTGGGCAAGAAAAGATTCAGGCGATCCGCGGCCTGTTCGAGCTTGATGGCGCGAGCGTCCACGCCGAGTGCCTGCCAGTCATGCTGTGCCTGGCTCGCAGCTGTCAGGGCCCGCTCGGCATCCGCCTTGGTGCTATTGATCACCTGCCCTATGAGTTGTCCGGGCTGCGCAGGATTGAAAACGTCAACCATACTGACGTTCTCGGCCGGTTCCCAGTCGTGAATCAATGGCCGCGCTTGAACGGGTTTCAGCCGCGACAGGGCGTCATTGAGTTCCAGCTGGGTCTGATGAAGGGTCAGGTCTGGTGCTCGTGAATTGCGGCGGTCAGGGTAAAGGTAGCCGGGCAGGGGTATATACGGATGAGGCAGGCACTTTTTCTCACGCGCCGTTGCAATCGGGTCACGGCTAAGCGAGGCCGGTGACACGCGACGGTCGCGCAACTGGTTGATAAACGAGGTGTTGGCGCCGTTTTCCAGCAATCGGCGTACCAGGTAAGCGAGCAGGTGCTGGTGACTGCCAACCGGCGCGTAGATTCGGCAGGGCAGTCCCTCAGCGACGAGTGGGTCGTACAGACCCTCACCCATGCCATGCAGGCGCTGGCACTCATACTCCGCGCCAACCGGGGCCAGCTGTTGCACGACCGCCAGGCTATGGGCGTTATGCGTGGCGAATTGTGGCAACAGCGCATCACCGGCCCGGAAGAGTTGCCTGATGCAGGCGATATAACTGACATCGGTATGTGACTTGCGGGTGAAGACCGGGTAGCCGTCCAGCCCCAATACCTGGCCGCGTTTGATTTCGCTGTCCCAGTATGCCCCTTTCACCAGCCGTACCGGTATGCGTCTGGAGCGATCGCAGGCCAGGGCATTGAGCCAGTTGATAACGGCTGTGGCACGCTTCTGGTAGGCCTGAACAGCCAGGCCGAGTCCGTCCCAGCCAGCCAGACTGCTGTCGCGATAGACCGCACCGAAGATGTCCAGGGTCAGGTCGAGTCGCTCCGCTTCCTCGGCATCCACGGTCAGCCCGATGTTGGCCGCTTTTGCCTGTTGTGCCAGTTGTAAGAGCGCCGGCACCAGCGCCTGCTGGGCGTGTTCGGACTGCAGGGGCGTAAATCGCGGATAAAGCGCAGAGAGCTTGATCGAGATGCCAGGGGCCTTGACCGGGCTGGTGTAGGGGCCTTGGTCGGCAATGGCCTTGATCGCCTTCTGATAGGCCTTCAGATAGTGGCTGGCATCGGCATCCGTGAGGGCAGCCTCGCCGAGCATGTCAAAGGAATAGCGGTACCCTTGTTGCTGCTCGCTGTGGGCATGTTCGAGTGCCTGCTCAATACTTTCTCCACACACGAAATGCCCGCCGACAACCCGCATTGCCTGCATGAGGCTTTCACGAATCAATGGCTCGCCGCTGCGGGTTAGCAATTTCTTCATGGTGGAGGCAAGCGGGTTGATGCTCTCGGAGGCGCGCATCACCCGACCGGACATCAGCAGTGCCCAGGTGGCAGCGTCGACGATCAGGGAGTCACTATGTCCCAGGTGACTTTGCCAGTCTGCTCGTTGCAGGCTGTCCTGAATCAACTGGTCACGGGTGGCGGTGTCGGGGATGCGCAACAGGGCCTCGGCCATGCACATCATGACCATGCCTTCTGAGGTGGACAGGTCATATTCGTGTAGAAAGGCATCCAGGCTGTCCAGGCGTGGCTTGTGGCGTCTTAACTGCTCGATCAGTTCCCGTGCCTGTTCCTGTGCCTGCCTGGACTGGCCAGGCAGAAGCTTGGCCTGGCGTGCCAGACGGCGCACATGGGAGGTCTCGTCAGCCAGATAATCGGCGTTGATGGCGCGGCGCAGGCTGCGCTCGCGACTGGAAGTGAGTTCTTGATGCTTCACGCTGAACGGGTTGCGGCCTGTGGCTTGGACGCTACCAGTTTGCGGCGTGACGAGATCAGGAGCAATGCCTGACCGGGATGTTTATTGGGTTTCCCGGCAATACTTACCCCTGCGAACCGGGTTCGCCCGGGAATGACTGCACGCCCGTCTGGCTAGAGTGTCTGGCTTATCGATGCGTGCGGGGCAGAGCTCATCAAATGTCGGAAATCAGAACCGGTGACGTGCACCAGGTCGGTGTGGTCACCGGCCTCGAAATAGACATCATCACAGCTATCCAGGCTGTTATCGCACAGCACAGTCAGACCATAGGCCTGGCCCAGCGCAGGAATGGCGCCATTTTTGCAGTCGCCGAATAGAGCATCCAGTTCCTTCTCGCTGGCCAATGCCAATGGCCGGCCACAACTTTCGCGCACACGCTTCAGTTCCACTTTGCGGGATGCGGGCAATACTGCAACGAGGTAACCGTCATCGTCCTCAAGCACCACCGCCTTGGCCAACTGGCTTTCTGGAATCGATGCGTTACGAGCGCTATCAGCGCTGTTGTGGCTGGGGGCGTGTGGCAACAGTTCATACTGCACACCGGCGTCGTTCAGATACTGCTGGAGTTTGCTTGCCATAGTCATGCTCAAATCCTCTTTGAAGCCTACTACTTAACTATAGCCAATTTGACGGGGTGCAATGGTTTTTTTCAGGCATAAAAAAGCCCGCGGAAAAAGCTATTCCGCGGGCTTGATGATGGCAGATATCTAGCCCTTGTAGGCCTCGATAGCGCGTTTGATTTCGGTTTTGGCCTCTTCAGCAGTGTGCCAGCCCGTGACCTTCACCCACTTGCCTTCCTCATTGTCCTTGTAACGTTCAAAGAAGTGCTGAATCTTGTTTTTAAGGCGTTCCGGTATGTCAGCCAGGTCTTTCATATCCTTGTAGTAGCCAGTGGAGACCTTGTCGGTGGGCACCGCCAGGATCTTGGCGTCCAGCCCGCCCTCGTCTTCGGTATTCAGGTAAGCGATCGGACGGCACTTGATCACCGCGCCGGCTACCACGGGGAACGGGGTCAACACCAATACATCGACTGGGTCGCCATCGTCGTACAGGGTCTTGTTAACGAAGCCATAGTTGGCCGGGTAATGCATGGCCACGTTCATGAAGCGGTCGACGTACAAACAGTTTGAGGCCTTGTCCACCTCGTACTTGACCGGATCCCCACCTGCCGGGATTTCGATGATGACGTGAATTTCGTCTGGGGCCTTGTCGCCCGGGCCTATTGCTTCGTAACCCATGTTTGTGTCCTCTTGAATGGTCGTTGAATGCTGCGCAAAGCGGGCAATTATAACGGTTTGTTTAAATATTGAACTCGGTGCCGGTCAGCTTGGCCACGGGAATGTTCTTCAACGTGACATATTGTGGCAGGCCCTTGGCATAGGGGGGGTAGTTTTCACCATCGATCAGCGGAGCCAGGTAGCGGCGGCATTGGCTGGTGATATGGAAGCCATCCTCGGTGATATAGTCGCTGGGCATTTTCTTCTCGACGTTCGCCACTTGATCCAGAGGTGCTTCGCCGATGCTCCAGACATAGGGTTCGTCGGATTCCCGCACGATGGATACCATCACGCCGCCCTTGCCGGCAATGGCCATTTCTACGGCAGCCTTGCCCACGGCATAGGCCTGCTCCAGGTCGGTGCCCGAGGCAATGTGGCGTGCGGCACGCATCAGATAATCGGCTATCGCGTAGTGGTATTTGAGACCGAGTTCTGACTTGATAAGCGTAGCCAGAGTCTGTGCCACGCCGCCAAGTTGAGTATGACCAAAGGCGTCAACGTTACCGGCGTCAGCCACAAACTTGCCCTCGGCGTTCTTGATGCCTTCCGAGGCCACAATCGTGCAGTGACCATACTCATCGACACAGGTCTGTACCCGGGCCAGGAATCGGGCAGGATCGAAAACGACTTCCGGGAACAGGATGATATGGGGGTCATCGCCTTCCTTTTCCGCTGCCAGTCCGCCGGCAGCTGCTGTCCAGCCAGCATGGCGGCCCATAACCTCCAGAATAAATACCTTGGTCGAGGTTTTGGCCATGCTGGCGAGGTCGAAACCAGCTTCACGGATAGACACGGCGGTGTACTTGGCGACCGAGCCGAAACCGGGACAGCAGTCTGTCAATGGCAGGTCGTTGTCCATGGTCTTGGGGACATGAATGGCCTGGATTGGATAGCCCAGTGCCTCGCCTAACTGGCTCACCTTGTGACAGGTGTCGGCTGAATCACCACCGCCGTTGTAGAAGAAATACCCAATGTTATGCGCCCTGAATACTTCAATCAGGCGTTCGTACTGGGCACGATTTTCTTCCAGCCCCTTGAGCTTGTAGCGACACGAACCAAATGCACCCGCCGGGGTATGCATCAGTGCCGCAATGGCCTCGTCGGATTCGGCACTGGTATCAATCAGGTCTTCGGTAAGCGCTCCGATAATCCCGTTGCGACCTGCGTAGACCTTGCCTATCGCATCAGGGTGTTTGCGGGCGGTTTCTATAACCCCGCAGGCGGATGCATTAATGACGGCGGTAACGCCACCGGATTGAGCATAAAACGCGTTCTTGACGGCCATAGGTGTCTTCGTTGGGAGCTGGGAAAGCAGTCTAGGATAATGGAAAAGCAGGCAATTTTCCCGCCTCAGTAAAGCAGGCCGGGCTAGGCTGGGGTGGCGGCTTCGGTTAACATGGCCCACTGTTTCCGGGCATAGTCCCAACCTTTAATTCAGAGCGCTGGTGTTTGGCGCTGCTCCTATCGCGCAAATCAGGGAGGCGCATGCAATGAGACTCGTACTACTTGGTGCGCCGGGTTCCGGTAAGGGCACCCAGGCGAAGAAACTGGTGGAGAAGCTCAACATCCCGCAAATCTCGACCGGCGACCTGCTGCGTGCGGCGGTGAAATCCGGCAGTGCCTTGGGTGAGAAGGCCAAGGCCAAGATGGATGCAGGCGAACTGGTGCCGGATTCACTGGTGCTGGGATTGCTTAAAGAACGTCTGGATCAGGAAGACACCCTGAAGGGTTTTATTCTGGATGGCTATCCGCGCAACCTGGCTCAGGCCGAGTCACTCAATGGTCTGCTGATTGGGCTCAACCGTCCCCTGGATACGGCACTGCTGATCGATGTCGATCTCGAAGTCATCATGAAACGCATCACCGGCCGTCTGACCTGTGCTGACTGTGGACAGATGTTCAACACCTATTTCTCGCCCCCTGCTCAGGAAGGTGTCTGTGATGCCTGTGGCGGCAGTAACCTGACCCGTCGTGCGGATGACAACGAAGAAACTGTCCGTACACGTCTACAGGTCTATGAGAAGGAAACCAAGCCACTGATTGCCTATTACATGGATCACGGGCTGCTGACCAGCGTCAAGGGCGATACTGGTTCTATCAGTGACATCACACGGCGGATTTTCACCATCCTGGAAGTCAGCTAGCGCGCTTCCCTGAGCTAGTCTTCCAGCTTAAGACGGCCGTCCGCTATGCGCACGGCCGTTTTGCTTTCCAGCGCCGCCAACAGTGCCTCGCCCGCCGCTGCTCGCCGCCAGCCACTGAGCAGGGGCAAGTCACGTTGTCCGGCCAGCATGGCCTCCAGGTCAGCGCGTTTCCCCAGGGCCGCCACGCTCAGCTCGTTTTGCAGGGCCTGGTTGCGCAGCACTGCCATCAGCAGATCAACTGCCGGTTCGAGTTCCGGTGTTAGGGGGCGTTTGCGTGTAATCAGTGGCTCGTCGGGCAATTCACCGGCTTTTCGTAGCAGGTTGAGAATGGTCTCGCCATGGCGCTCCACTCGCGCGCTGCTGAAATCACGCAACTTGCCCAGGTCGGCGAGGTTGCTTGGGGCACGGCGCGCGATGTCCAGCAGGGTTTCGTCGCCGAGTATCCATTTGCGGGGTCGATCGGCACGCATTGCCTCGTTCTCCCGCCAGAGCGCCAGTTGCGCGGCAAGCTGCTGCTGGCGTGGCTTGAGTCGCGCCAGGCCACGTAGTCTTCGCCATGCCTGTGCCGGATTGGGCGCGTAGCGGGCAGGATCTGTATAGCTGGCGAATTCGGCGTCTAGCCAGTGCAGGCGGTCGCGTTGTTCAAGGTCGCTGCAGAGCTGGTTGTAAAGCGCACCCAGATGTCGTACATCGTCGGCTGCATAGCTAAGCTCTTCGGTGGCCAGGGGGCGGCGGCTCCAGTCGCAGCGGGCATGTCCCTTGTCCAGGGTGATACCGAGTACGGCCTGTACCAGATTGCCATAACCCACCTGATCACCATGCCCGGCCAGGCTGGCAGCGATCTGTGTATCGAATAGCGGTGCTGGTAGCTGGCCGCTGTGATGATAGAACAGTTCCATATCCTGGCTGGCGGCATGGAGTATCACCGTGATCGCAGGGTCAAATAGCAGGTCCATGATGGGTGACAGATCGGTAATCGCCAGCGTATCGATGCAGGCGATCTGGCCGTCGGGAGCGGCCACCTGCAACAGGCACCACTGCGGGTAGTAGGTCTTCTCGCGGATAAATTCGGTATCAATGGCCAGCCAGGCGGCATCAGCGATACCAGTGCAAAAGCGCTTGAGTTGGTCGGCAGAATCAATAAAGTCTGCAGCTTTAGAGTCGGACATGCGTGGTTTGCTTTTCAATTGGATGCGTGGCAATTGTTGCCAGCACGGGAATGGGGTTGAGAGTTTAGAGCCCTGAGTATGAGTCGGGTATTATGCGCGCTTCGCCCTTTCATTGCGGCCTGCAGCTATCGACAGGCAGACCGTGCGACCTGTTTCTTTGGCAATTAAGACTTATGAGCGACCTTCTCCGTACCACACTGGACATTCTCCTGCTGCGAAAGGGCCCCCAGGATTTACCTGCTTCGCAGACCCTGCCCATGCTCGCAATGCTGGTCTATTTCGGGCTGAATTTTCTGCTGCTGCGCAGCGGACTGCCAGGCGGACAGGCCATGCTGCATGCCTTTACTGCCTGTGCGGTACTGGCCGTGTATACCCATGCGTTGCTGCGCTGGCGGCAGAAGGGCCCACGCTTTGCCCAGACCCTGCTAGCACTGCTGACTACCGGAATTGTGTTGGGCCTGTTGACTGTCGGTCCTATGCAGGCACTGCAGCCTTTTCTGGAAGCGCTGGCCAAGGCAGAAGATGAAAGCCAGATAGTTCTGCAGCCACCCGCCTGGGCCGTACTCATGTATGCCGTGGTCGGTATCTGGCACCTGGTCGTGATGGGGCACATCTATAGGCAGGCACTCGATACCACCATGGGGCGCGGCATTCTGTTTACCCTGCTTTTTGAGATCGTGTTGTTGAGTACGATCCGCGTCATCAACGGACTGCTGGGAGCGGCTTAGCCCTATGCATATTCACATCCTGGGTATCTGCGGCACCTTTATGGGTGGCGTTGCATTACTGGCGCGGGCCGCCGGCCATCGTGTGACTGGCTCGGATGAAAATGTTTACCCACCGATGAGCACCATGCTGGCAGAACAGGGCATAGAGGTCATGCAGGGGTTTGATCCGGTGCATCTCGATCCTGCCCCGGATTGCGTGGTGATTGGCAACGCCATGAGTCGCGGCAATCCTGCCGTGGAACATGTGCTGAACAAAGGGCTGAGTTATACCTCCGGTCCACAGTGGCTGGCCGAGCATGTGCTGAATAATCGCTGGGTGCTGGCAGTGTCAGGTACGCACGGCAAGACCACCACATCCAGCATGCTGGCCTGGATTCTCGAGTATGCCGGCCTCAAGCCAGGATTTCTGATCGGTGGGGTCGCCGATGACTTCGGGGTTTCGGCACGCTTTGGGGAAGCCCCTTTCTTCGTGGTGGAAGCCGATGAATACGATACGGCCTTTTTCGACAAGCGTTCAAAGTTCGTGCACTACCGTCCGCGCACATTGATTATCAATAATATTGAGTTTGACCACGCGGATATCTTTGCCGATCTGGCCGCTATTCAGCGGCAATTCCATCACCTGGTACGCACCGTGCCGGGTCAGGGACGGATTCTGGCTGATTCGAGCGAGGCGGCAGTGCAGGCCACGCTCGACATGGGGTGCTGGAGCGAGATAGAAGGGCTGAATACGAACGAGGGTTGGCATGCCGAACTGCTGACTGCCGATGGCAGTGCCTTCAGAGTGCTTTTCGGTACCGAAGTGCTGGCAGAAGTCCATTGGAATCTGCTCGGGCAGCACAATGTCCACAATGCCCTGGCCGCGATCGGAGCGGCCAGGCATGCGGGTGTCCGACCCTCAGACGCCTGTGCTGCCCTGTCGGTTTTCAAGGGTGTTAAACGTCGCATGGAACTGCGTGGGGAGATTGCTGGCGTACGCGTGTATGACGATTTCGCACACCATCCGACCGCTATCGAAACCACGCTCGCCGGCGCACGAGCGCAGTCTACCGAAGGGCGGATTCTGGCTGTCCTGGAACCGCGGTCCAATACCATGAAGATGGGTGTGCACAGCGGTGCACTGGCTGATTCGCTGCAGGTGGCAGACCACAGTTTTGTTTACCAGGGAGAAGGCGTGGATTGGGACGTTAGCAGTGCCCTTTGCGGACTCGGCGAGAAGGTCAGCGTGCATCGTGAACTGGATGAACTGGTGCAGGCAGTCAGGGCGGCAGCGGCCACCGGCGACCGTATCGTGGTGATGAGTAATGGCGGGTTCGGTGGTGTGCACGAGAAGTTGCTCGGCGCCCTGGCGTCTTGACGCTCCTAAGCAACAGGCGCAGACTTCGCGCCGTTATGAACATCCAGTCCATGTACCTGAGCACGAAACCGGCACGCCTCGTATGGCGAGTCGCCCGCGCGGCTGTGTGCATGGAAATCATTGGAACAGCGATTTGATTCAGTAATCTGACCAGAATTTTCAAAAGCCGCAGCGTCGCAGGACCTGCGGCTTTTTTTGTTTCTGCTGCTGAACCGATTGACTGATCCGGATGCATGAAGCCCGACTCAATGTTGTGTGAGAACCTGTCTGCAAGGAGAAAACCATGTCCATACCCGCCGCCTACGGCACGGTTGTTCTGATCTGGGCAACCACCCCGCTGGCGATCAAATGGAGCAGTGCCGGACTCGGTGTGGCAGGTGCCGCCGCCGGGCGCATGCTGCTGGGCGCAATGCTGGCAACGGCATTGGTCCTGCTGCTGCGAGTGGAGTTTCCTTGGCATGCC
>JBFKKS010000031.1:0-17131 GCA_041630955.1 Nevskiales bacterium | reverse complement strand
GCCAGCCAGCGCATAGGCAACAACCAGCGGTGGCGAAGCAAGGTAGTTCATTTTCACGTCTGCGTGAATGCGACCCTCAAAGTTACGGTTGCCGGAGAGTACGGCCGTTGCGATGAGATCATTTTCCTGAATTGCTTTGGAAATTTCCGGATCAAGCGGGCCAGTATTACCGATGCAGGTCGTGCAACCGTAGCCGACCACGTGAAACCCGAGTCCCTTGAGTGACTCCATCAGGTCCGCCTTGTTCAGGTAGTCGGTAACTACCTGGGAACCGGGAGCCAGTGAGGTCTTTACCCAGGGCTTGGTCTTAAGGCCCTTGGAAAGGGCCTTCTGGGCTAGTATGCCCGCGCCAATTAAAACAGCAGGGTTGGAGGTGTTGGTGCAGGAAGTAATCGCGGCCACCACGACGTTTCCGTCAGTCATTTCATAATTTTTGACTGGTACCGACTTCTGCTCAGGACTGCCAGCCATAGCCTCGTGATGCTTCACATAGGAAGACTTCATGTCCCCCAGAAGGATGCGGTCCTGCGGACGCTTGGGACCCGCCAGGGATGGCTGAACGGTCGAAAGATCCAGCTCCATGATCGTGGTGTAGTCGGCATCAGCCTGACCATCTTCACGCCACATGCCCTGAGCTTTCGCATAGGCTTCCACAAGTGCCAGCTGCTCCGCTGGACGGCCAGTCAGTTCTAGATAGCGAATGGTTTCGCCATCAATCGGAAAAATGCCACAGGTTGCGCCGTATTCTGGTGCCATATTGGCAATCGTTGCGCGATCCGCCAGTGGCAGGTCCGCCAGGCCATCGCCGAAGAATTCTACGAATTTGCCTACAACGCCCAGTTCACGAAGCATTTCTACCACGGTCAGGACCAGGTCGGTGGCTGTTACGCCCTCTGACAGGCGGCCTTTCAGCTTGAATCCAACAACCTGAGGGATCAGCATGGTTACGGCCTGGCCAAGCATTGCGGCCTCGGCTTCGATACCACCCACGCCCCAGCCCAGGACGCCAATGCCATTAACCATGGTGGTATGCGAATCCGTACCGACGACGGTGTCTGGATAGGCAAGGCCATTGTTATCAAAAACAGTCCTGGCTAAAAACTCGATATTGACCTGGTGCACGATACCGGTATCGGGTGGCACGACCTTGAAGTTATCAAATGCGGTCTGGCCCCAGCGCATGAATGCGTAGCGTTCCTTGTTGCGGTTGAACTCAATCTTGGCATTCAGATCCAGGGCTTCGTTGGTGCCGAAGTTATCAACCTGGACTGAATGATCGATCACCAGTTCGACAGGCACTTGGGGGTTGATCTTGGTGGGATCCCCTCCCAGCTTGTTGATCGCATCGCGCATGGCAGCAAGATCAACCACGCAGGGTACACCGGTGAAATCTTGCAGGATTACCCGGGCAGGGGAGAAAGCGATTTCCTTGGAAGGCTCGGCCTTGGCATCCCAATTCGCCAGACCTTCGATATCTGCCTGGGTGACATTAATGCCATCTTCTGTGCGCAGAAGATTTTCCAGCAATATCTTCAGCGAGTAGGGCAGGCGGGAGACTTTGTACTTGCCCTCAAGGGCGTTCAAGTCGTAATAGTCGTAGCTGCGGTCGCCCACAGTTAGTTGTTTGCGGGCGTTGAAGCTGTCCGTCATGGCAGGCTCTCCGGATCGGTGGGTTCTAATAGCTAGCTCTATAGTTGTCGGGGCAAATTTTCCCAGACAGGTGGCGCATTATAGCGAATCTGAGTCCTGCGCCGTAGGGTTTGGCAATTCTGACGCCAGAGCTTGTAGGTGGCGTAGCCAAAAACCACGCAACAGAAACAGCTGCCATAGGCGCCCGCCGCATTGATGCCATAGTACGGCCGAGCGAACGGCAGCCAGAAGGTGACAACGGATGTCGGCAACGAACTGGTCATTGCGTAAATAGGTAGGTTGCCCCGATACCATCAAACGCGGTTTCATCGGGCTAATGTTGACAACGTAGAGCTTGGCTAGTGCGTCAACCTGATTGCGTAGCGCGGCATCGGTGTCTGCCTCTTCCAGGTCTGGCAGTTCCATCTGCCCCAGTCCCAGGGTAAGGGCTTCAAGCGTCGCAGGGGTTTCACGGAGTCGTTTCCCCAGCCGAAGCACTTGACCGGCATAGCGGGTAAGCAGGGTCTGTTCCATGGTGCTGAGACTGAGCGAGCCGCGGCCACGAAGTATTTGGTCCAGACAAAGAATGCCGTCACCGAGTTGCATAATGCCGCCGTACACATCTGCGGCTGAAGCCGGATTAGTGTTCATGATGGCGTTAACGCTCAGTCTCAAGTGTTGCTTGTCGGTCTTGCCATGTGCAGCCAGTTGGTGCACCCAGTAAAGTGACTGCATTACACCGGCCAGCGCCAAGGTCGTATCCTTCGTTGGAAAAAAGCGCATGATCCAGTTCATTCTGGATCCGCCAGACTGCGAGTGGCGACCACGCAACCACCCCCCAGGCATACCTCGTTTGAGTAAAGCACGAGGTATTGTCCCAAGGCTATGGCACGCTGGGGTTGGGGAAATTCGACAATAAGTGTGGTGTCGTCATCACCTTGTTGCACCAAGCAGGATTGCAGCTCTTGCCTGTGCCGGGCCCGCGCCATGCAGTTCATGGGCAGTGAAGGCGATTGATTCACCCAATGCATATCGGCCACCTCTATCCGGACACACATTAAGCCGGGGTGGTGGGTATCCTGGCTCACCCAAAGGCTGTTCGTGGCAATGTCCTTTCGCACAACAAACCACGGCGCCTCGCTAGCACCTGCCAGACCGCCCACGCCCAGTCCGCGCCGTTGCCCGACGGTATGGAACATCAGCCCGTCGTGTCGACCTATTTCGCGCCCGCCATGATCCAGACTATAGATAGGGCCCTGCTTGGCCTGTAGATAGTTGCTGAGAAAATCCTTCATGGGGCGCTCGCCTATGAAACAAATGCCTGTACTGTCCTTGCGAGCATGATTCGGCAAGCCAGCCTGAGCAGCGAGCGCCCGAACTTCTGGCTTGGTGTATTCCCCAAGTGGAAATAGAACATGCGATAGAGCCTCTCCAGAAACCAAGGCGAGGAAATAGGTTTGATCTTTATTCTGGTCTTTGGCCATTAGCAGTTCGGTATGCCCACTGCTATGACGCAGTGAAGCATAGTGACCGGTCGCGACTCGTTGAGCGCCTAATCGCTGGGCATATTGAAGGAAAGACTTGAACTTGATTTCACGGTTGCAAAGCAAGTCGGGATTGGGCGTTCTGCCTGCAGCATATTCATCCAGAAAGTTCTGGAACACATGCTCACGGTAATCTGCCGAGAAGTCAGCCCTGTGCAAGGGAATATCGAGTTCCTCACAGACAAGCGCTGCATTTTGGTAGTCATCCGCCGCATCGCAATAACCCGCTTCGTCTTCTGCCCAGTTGAACATGAACAGGCCCTCCACCGAAAAGCCCTGTTGCTGTAGCAGCCATGCGCTTACAGAAGAATCCACGCCGCCGGACATTCCAACGATTACTTTCTCAGACATGCGAAATATTCAGACGCTAATGTGAGTCACTAGATCCAGGGGCAATCGCTGTCCAGCCAGATAATCATCAATGGAACGCAGGACAAATTCTGATCGCAATGGTCGATTGTCGGCTAATTCATCACGCCCTATCCAGACAGCACGCTCAATGCCTTCGTCGAGAACTGCGTCCTTATCCTCGCTTATGGCTTCGACCACGAAACTGGTGCGTAGAATCGTAGTGCCGCGTCGGGGGCTGCGCCATACATAGAGTCCAGAAATGGCGCGTGGCACGACATGCCAGCCTGTTTCCTCGAGTGTTTCGCGTACCACCGCCTCGAGAAGAGTTTCTGATTCCTCCAGGTGACCCGCTGGCTGATTGAAAACGAGGCGCCCGTCTACGCGTTCCTCTACCATGAGGAACTTTCCATCGCGCTCCGCGATGGCAGCCACTGTTAGTTCGGTGCGCCACTCTGTGTTCATTACCGGCTCTTCCATAGTTTTCTATAGCCGACCTGAGGTTTTCACACGATACCACCCTTGTGCATCCGGGCGCCCCAGGCTTTTAAGCAAATTGTTCAGTCTTTCGTCTGTATTCGTATTGGCCTTTACTAGGAGATCAACGTCATACCGCCCACCGTTGTCCACTTTAACCTGACCTTTTGTGGCGACCGGAGATTTTGAGTCGCTTGAGATTGCTGCCGTCATAATCTGGTCTTGTGTGCTTAATTCTGCATTAAAGTTGCCAAGAAGTAGCGTCGGGCGCATGAGTGTCCAGCGGGCGGAGCGAACCTGGATTTGGCCATTTAGTTCAAACAGAGACTCATCCTCTATTACGATTCGGCTCAAGTCGACCTGCAGATTTCCAGACAATGGCAAGATAACGGAGCCGAATAATGGCAAAAGTTGTGCTATCGGCAGCGATGCATGCAAGTCATGGATAACTGTTCGCCCACCCATTCCGAACTCGACAATTGCATTTGCCGAATTCCCATTGACGCTGCTCTTCAGGGTGAATCCCAATCGCCCCTTCAGAAGTGCCAGTGGTCGTAAGCGCCAGTTGGTCTCATCCAGAAGCAAGCCATCAATGCTGACTGAACGTGCAGAGCCGGAGGCTACGCCACCTTGCGGAGAGAAAAGACGTATGTCCGCCTCCAGATCATCGCCCCACCACTGGAGCGCTTTGTCAGCAGGTAGCGTAAATAGGAGTGCGGCCAGGAAACTTATGATCCCGGCCAGGATATATAGCAATCGCATCAGGGTCTTTTAAATGTTATGCGGGCCTTTATCAGACCGGCTTCAGAATCTCGATTAAAGCTTAGCTCTGTAATGTCTACGCCGTAACTGCTTTCCAGGGTGCGCAACCATCGCAGTGTTTCATTAAAGGGTGCCGCATCGAGCCAGGCTCGTACCTCGGTGTCCCCCTCGGGCTGCAAACGAGTCACGCTTTTACCCAGACCTGCTGCCTTGCTGGTTTGGTCAACGGTCGAAAGCAGGGAACCACTTGTGTTGCCGGCCATTTTACCGTTAGTTCGTTTCAGACGCTGGACTTCGGGCGCAATACTTACCAGCCAACTGGCCAGTTCATGTTCATTCGCAAGCTGTTGTTCCAATCGTGCGATGCTGGTTTGCAAAGGGGCATAGACAAGGCTGTAGTACATCATCGCGACGAATATGACGCCCCCGGCAGCCAGAATCAGCTTTTCACGTGTTGTACGCTCGTTCCACCACGTCATAGCGCGGCCTCCAGGCTGGCCCGGATCTGGACGCCATCCGTGCTGGCGTTAGCCGATTGAACGTCCAACGTCCATTCTGGTAGTTGCTTGAAATGGGTGCGGAGATTCTCCAGAGACTGGATATCTCTGGCAGAAAGACTCATGAATAATTGACTATCCCGTAGCTGGATTTCCTGAACCTGCAGGCCCGCCACACTGGTGACTGCCTGGGAGGTGGCGCCCAGTAGTGCAAATAATCCTGCACCTCCGCCGCTTTGCTGCAATAAACGCAATTGCTGCTCGCCCTGGGCTCGCATATCCACAATGCGGGTTACCTCCGGGAACAATTGGCGGAAGCGGGTAATGTTTTCAGTCTCCAGTAGATCGAACTGGTTAGACAGTCGGTAATGCTGCATGCCGCTATAAGCCGTGCCAAGCACGACCCAGACCAAAAACAGGATCGCTGTGGCGCGTACAGGGCGCCAATAACGTTCGTAGGCAGGTTCGCTGGCCATGCTGCCCTGTAGCAGGTTAATGCTACTGGACAGGTTTGCAGGCATCAGGCAGGCGAGGGCGGCCTTGATATCTACAACTTCATGGTCAATGGCTAACCCTTCCAGGCCCTCAATCGCACTTCCTGGCGTGCGGAATACGCGTATGCGCAAGCCTTCCGGTAATTCTGTATCGCTGACAGCCATGGAAAGAAAATCACTCAACTCTCCGATGTCACAGCAAAAGCCACTGTAAGCGGCGTTTCGTACGACGCAATCGCGGCCGTCGATGAGAACCTGCCAGCCGCTCGTTGCCTGTACTGCGGGTAGGCAGAGGGTTTCTGGCAACACAGCTGAAATCGATACCCCGGCGTCTTGAAAGGCCTTTAGCCAACCCTCAAGCGTAGCGCGGCCGATCGATGCGACAGGGACACTTCCATCAGGTTGTTTTTCACCAATCGCGAAGTGTAATTCTTCAACATCCTCAGCCAGTTGCTCTTCAAGTGCGTAAGGCACGGCCTGCAGGAGCTTGCTCTGCTGCCGAATTGGCAGCTTGACACTGCTTAGCACGATGTCTGCAGCAGGCACGATTAATACGACCGATTTACCCTTGGCAGAGTTTCGAACGGAATCCAGTGCCTGATCTAGCGTTCCGTGCTCAATATTGCTGACATGGGCCGGCAGGGTGTTTGTTCCACCCATACACCACTGCACATGCTCTGCGTCCTGTGACAGGCGGATGAAGAACTGGTCGCTCAAATTAAGTCCTTGCTGCGTATGAGGGCGCGAGTACGCCCGCCATCCTCTCGAAAAAGGAGACTGTACAGCGTGATCCGGGCAGTGCCAACAGTGGCCTGCACCTGTAATTGAAAATGTTGACTGCCAACACTGACGGCATCACCGTCAATCTTACGCCCAGCCAACGCGTCGTGCGCGAGGAAAGCCTGTGTGTTCTCGTAGGGCTCTTTTTCCCTTTGCAGTATTACGGCTGCAATATCCTCAAGTGTCACCTCTGGAGCAAGTGAAGCCAGCACCTCAGGCGGCGCTGTGTTCACATTAATTGGTGTATTGGAGGGCAGGGCGGCGATAAAGGGCAGAATGGCCTGATATATCTCGCGCGTCACGCCACGCACCAGTAGCATCTCGGTCACACTCACAAATGGGCGGTTCGCTGTGCGGTATGGCATCTCGAGCCCAAGGTAATAGTCGTCCTCAGCCCCCTCAGGGAAGCGCGGCTCAATGTCCTCATCGACCCAGTCTCTCGCGGACTGGACGATTACCTTGACCGAATAGGGGTCTACCCCGTCAATCAAGTTCAGCAGACGTTCGAATTGTTCTGCGGCTTTGTCGGATTCGCTCCCGGCGAGGTTATTCAGGTTGAAGCGAGCTTGTGCATCACTCAGCCCGCCACTGAGGAAGCCGCCATCAATGGGCAAGTATTCCATGGACTGGGCCCAGTTTTCGCCACTGTGATCTACATCCCCGTCCTTGCGATCGCGCCTGAGAATTTCAGAAGCCCAGTTTTCTGCTCCGATGGCATACCACCAGGCCTGCTCACCAAGGAACAGGTTGCCGCTACGATGAATACCAATGTTCTGACTGGCCAGCATGCCCGAAGCGATAATGCTGGATAAGGCCACGATGAGCAGGGCGGTGATCAGCGCGATCCCCGTCTGCTGGTGGCGATGAGACTGACTTCTGTGACTTATACATGAAGACATCAGAAATCGTCCTCGTCCTCGTCTAGGTCATCGTCCTCGAAGAAATCTTCGTCTTCATCGATGTCTTCGTCTTCGTCGGATTCTCCTTTACCGCTATCATCGTCATCCTCTGATCCACCCCCGCTGGGCTGATAGTCTGAGATCAATGGCATGCCTGGATTAATACGATACAGATAGCGAATATCCCCCCAGTCCTCGGTAACCAGTACCAATTCAACTGCACGTGGGAGTCGGTTAGGTTCGACATCCTGGGCATCTGGCGGCCATTGCTCCTGCCACTCCAGGTCCTCGAAGTCCTGTCCTTGTGTGCCCACATCATCCAAAAAGCGCCAGCGCACTTCTTCAACATTCTCCAGTAGCGTGGTTTCTGTGTACTGATCCTGTCTTGAACCATCCAGCATTGGCCAGCTGCGCCGCAGGAGCTTTTTGTCCTCCAGTCGGTAATGTACGCGTTGCATTGCACTGCGGGTAACGGATAGGGGGTTTCGCCATCCGCCACGCGTAAAAACCAGGCCAAGACCGTCCAGTTCTCGCATCATGGCCGGGCGTAAGTCGCCATATTCGTCGCGAATTGGCCGTGCCTGGGCCGATTCCATATCTGTTTGCAGACGGTGAATTGTTTTCTGTATCTCGCCCAATCGCTGCATTGAGGCGGTGACGGTCTCACGTGTCTGGATCACTGCAGATAGCCCGCCATATGCCATTACGGACATGAGGCTAAAGATCGACAGGGCAATTAACAGCTCTATCAGGGTAAAGCCGTGACCCTTAATCATGTGATGCTGCATCATTGGGGAGGAGTCAGGAATGCAGAAATGGTTATCAATTGTGCGTCCTCATCCTGCTCCTTAAGACGTATCGTCAGATCAACACGGCGCACGTCCGGATCCGGTGTCTTGCTGATCTGGGCGTTCCATTCCCATTCACGTCCCGCCATCTCGCGCTGTCCTTCACGGGATCCGATATCAGGGTACACATCGCTGAGCTGCCATTCATTGAGTACGTTATGTGCAACCCAGCTGGCAATGGTTTTGTCACGTAGATAGAACGCGTTATCGGCATATCGACTACCGCCGACAATGATTGCTCCTAGCGCCATCGCCAGAATTGCCACGGCCACCAATACTTCGATAAGAGTGAATCCAGCCTGGGAATGTCTCATGTCAGAATCGATCAGCCTGAACTGGCTGCATTTCAAGCTTGCCGGTCAGGTCGCCCTTAATTTCATAGACTTTGGTCGCCCCTGTGGCAGAGACGAGGATACTGAATGGACTGAGTTCGCCGCTAGAGAGAAAAAGTACACTGGGTACCAGATCATTCTCTTCGGTTGCGGGTGCAGAGAATTCTTCTGTCTCGACTTTTAAATCCATGCCGTCAGGAAGCGCCCGTCTGCGCAGAGGGCCTGTGGTTTCGTATAGAGTCCAAGTCCCTTCCTCACCAATCATGACGAATTCGTAGCTCCGTCCATCGCTACGCAGGCCTAGCTCCACACCCAGCAGAACGGCTTCATCACTGGCAAGTCGCAGCAACTCGGTCAGTCTTCTCGCCTCGTTATCCAGGCGGTCATCCTGCGCACGATCAGCAACTGACAGGACGGCAAAGCTGACGATTACCCCGATGATCAAGACCACAACAATAATCTCGATAAGGGTAAACCCCGCCTGCGGGGCGGTAGTCTTTTTCACGTGCGTACGTCAGCTATTCGAATTCCAGAACTCAGTCGTTGAGATTCCAGTTGCCAATATCCGCATTCGCACCTTCGCCGCCAGGCCGGTTATCAGCGCCTAGGGTGTAAAGGTCGATTTCACCTTTCACACCGGGGTTCAGAAACTGGTACGAATTACCCCAGGGGTCAAGTGGCAAGCGGTCAAGATAACCGCCATCCTTCCAGTTTTTTGCAGTCGGGTCACCAGAAGGCTGCTCTACAAGTGCTTCCAGACCCTGTTCGGTGCTGGGGTAGGTAAAATTATCAAGTCGGTAAAGTTTAAGTGCATTTTCGACGACTCGGATGTCCTGTTTCGCCTTGGTAATCCTCGCGGTATCAGGCCGGCTCATGATTCTCGGCACTGCGATGGCAGCCAGAATACCAAGAATGACCACCACGACCATGATCTCGATAAGGGTGAATCCTTGTGCCCTGGAGCGATACTGACGAGTACTATACATGCCTGTTCCTTAATACCTGTTGGGAAATATTCTGCCTGGAGATTAGCTAATTTTATGGCTTTTTTAAGCCTGCTCACCAGAGAGTGACATCTTAACAGACCCGCAGTTCACCGAAGGCGACTATTTATCAATCTGTACGAATAGGCGCGGAAAACCATGCAAATGTTTACTCCACCCTTACATCTGGTTTGAAGACGTCCCAGATACACTGGCTTTTATGGAATGGATTGCTTTTGACTGGTCAGCGTCTAAACCTGTCTATATGATTGCCCGCCAATAATTGCTTATTAACCGAACAATGCATCTGCAACAGGCCTACAGTAAGACAATAGGTCTGTGGCCAATGACACAAGGGGATTCAGCATGAAGTTTGCAATCCAGTTTCCCGGGCAGGGCTCGCAGTCAGTCGGAATGCTGTCAGAACTGGCAGCGCAATATCCGGTGGTGCAATCCACCTTTGCCGAGGCAGGCGAAGCGATGGGCTACGATCTGTGGCAGCTGGTTTGCAATGGCCCGGGGGAAGAGCTGGATCGCACCGAGCAAACTCAGCCCGCGCTGCTTGCTGCGGGTATGGCCTGCTGGCGTATATGGCAGTTGCGTGAGGGGCCGATGCCAGATTATCTGGTCGGCCATAGCCTGGGAGAATACACCGCACTGGTGGCTGCTGATGTGCTGGATTTTTCGGATGGTGTGCGTCTGGTACAACGGCGTGCGCAGCTTATGCAGGCGGCGGTTCCAGAGGGAGAAGGGGGCATGGCTGCCATTATCGGCATGGACGATGTCGCCTTGCGGACACTGTGCGACGAGATTAGCGATGACGCAGTACCGGGTGCCATTTTACAAGCCGTTAATTTCAATGCACCGGGGCAGGTAGTAATCGCAGGGAACAGTGCGCTCATCGATACAGCTATGGAGAGAGCATCCGAGGCTGGAGCAAAGATGACCAAGCGTCTACCAATCAGTGTTCCCTGTCACAGCGACTTGTTAAAGGAAGCGGCCATGCAACTGGCGGAAACGATGGAAGCGATTCCGATGCGTGTGCCAAAGATTCCAATTATTCACAACATTGATGCACATCCTCACCATGAAGTGGAGGATATTCGTCGAGCCATGGCGAGCCAGCTTCACAGCCCGGTCTTGTGGACAGACTGTATACAAAGCCTGATTGCAGAGGGAGTCACTGGGCTGGTCGAATGTGGCCCGGGACGTGTTCTGAGTGGGCTTGCACGTCGCATAGATCGCAGCCTGGCCAGCGCATCGCTACATGATCCGGCTGGCATAGATACGGCATTGACACTGGTCGCTGCCGACTAGGGCAGATACCAGCGGATTGCGGCAATAGCGGGAGAAGTCATATGAGTAAAACCACCGATCTGTCTGGACAAGTTGCCCTGGTGACAGGCGCCTCGCGAGGAATCGGCCGGGCTATAGCGCTGGCCCTGGCAGAAGCAGGCGCGAAGGTTATTGGAACCGCAACGACTGCAACGGGTGCAGCGGACATTAGTAGCGCACTGCAAGAACAAGGATTCGACGGTTATGGGCTTGAGCTTGATGTGTGTGATGCAGACGCAATCAATACGCTAGTCAAACAGATTGAGTCAGAGCACGGCGGTATATCGATCCTGGTTAACAACGCCGGCATTACCCGTGACAACCTGATGTTGCGCATGAAGGATGACGAGTGGGATGCCGTGATCGATACCAATCTCAAGGGTGTCTATCGCATGAGCAAGTCAGTAATTCGGGGCATGATGAAGGCGCGCTACGGCCGGATCGTCAATATTGGCTCGGTGGTGGGCAGTACGGGTAATCCCGGCCAGGCAAATTACGCAGCTGCCAAAGCCGGTTTACTGGGGCTGACCCGCTCAATGGCGCGTGAACTGGGTTCTCGCAATATTACGGTCAATGCCGTGGCGCCTGGCTTTATCGCCACCGACATGACCCATGCCCTGCCTGAGGCAACCCGGGAGGGATTGCTGGGCCAGATTGCACTGGGCAAGCTCGGTGTACCGGAAGATATTGCTGCCGCAGTTCTGTTCCTGGTTTCTGATGCGGCCAACTACATCAGTGGAGAAACACTGCATGTAAATGGTGGGATGCACATGGCCTAGTCTCGGCTAATACCAGACCACTATTCATTGATGATCCATACGACAACTTAACCAAGGGTAATCAAGGTCACTGCATTGGGCCTACTAGGAGTAGAATGCGGCATGGCTTTTCACTACAATGGCGCGCGCTTAAGGAAGTTCGCCATCACGAATATAATCTTATGGGAGATTTAAAAGATGAGCAGTATTGAAGATCGAGTTAAGAAAATCGTAGCCGAGCAGCTTAGTGTCAGTGAAGATCAGGTTAAGCCTGAGTCCTCATTTGTTGACGATCTCGGCGCAGATTCTCTGGATACCGTCGAGCTGGTGATGGCTTTGGAAGAAGAATTTGAAGCTGATATCCCAGACGAGGACGCTGAAAAGATTGCTACCGTTCAGGATGCAATCGACTTTATTAAGGCCAACGCAAGCGCCTGACAACGAATCCCGGCACGGCCCCCATGTGGGGGCCGTGTTTCGTTTAGACTCTGCGTAACCGCCTGAATCGGCAAATACCCTCTAGTTGTGGGGAGACGGGGAATAGGTCTGTAAATGAGCAAGCGACGCGTAGTAATCACTGGCCTTGGTCTGGTTACCCCCTTGGGCAACAACGTCAAGGATAACTGGGATGCATTGCTGGCAGGCAAAAGTGGCATCCAGGCCATAGAAAGTTTTGATTGTGCTGCTTATCCAACCCGGTTTGCTGGAGAAGTACGCAATTTCGACCCAGCTTCGGTGCTAAGTCCAAAAGACATCAAGAAAACAGACCCTTTTATTCATTACGGTGCAGCTGCCAGCTACGAAGCCCTGCATGATTCTGGTTTCGAGATTACTGAGAACAATGCCGAAAGGGTAGGCATTGCCATTGGTTCAGGTATTGGCGGCATCGGTACCATCCACGAACAATGCGGCATCCTGCATAAGAACGGCAGTCCAAAGCGCGTTTCGCCATTCTTTGTGCCCAGCAGCATAATCAATATGGTGTCCGGCTATATTTCCATCCTGCTTGGTGCCAAAGGGCCGAACATTGCGGTTGTGACTGCCTGTACAACCGGCACCCACAATATCGGCATGGCGGCCAGAATGATTGCCTATAACGATGCCGATGTCATGCTGGCTGGTGGCGCTGAAATGGCCGTCAATCCACTGGGGTTGGCCGGCTTTTGTGCCTCGCGCGCACTCTCGACCAATAACGATAATCCTCAGGCCGCAAGTCGACCATGGGATGATGCAAGAGATGGTTTCGTACTGAGCGATGGTGCCGGTGTCATGGTTTTGGAAGACTATGAACATGCCAGGGCACGTGGCGCTACCATATACGCCGAACTCGGTGGATTTGGAATGAGCGGAGATGCCTATCACATTACCCTGCCTGCCACGGGGGGCGATGGTGGACGACGCTGCATGCTCAACGCAATCAAGGATGCAGGGCTTGGGCCTGAAGATATTCAGTATATAAATGCCCACGGGACTTCAACGCCTGCTGGTGATGTGGCAGAAAGCATGGGTATTCGGGCCGCGTTTGGCGACGCAGCAGATACACTGGCTGTGAGTTCGACCAAATCCATGACTGGTCATATGCTCGGTGCGGCAGGAGCAGCAGAGGCAATTTACACCGTTTTAGCCATACGTGATCAAGTCGCGCCGCCAACGATTAATCTGGATACTCCGGGCGAGGGTTGTGATCTTGACTATGTGCCCCATACCGCCCGAGAGATGCAGATCAACAATGCCATATCCAATTCATTCGGTTTTGGGGGCACCAATGGAACGGTCTTGTTTAAACGCGTCTGACAAGAACCCAGAGACCTGATGTCGTGAACCCGCCTGCCGCCAATATTCATGGCCAGGCAGACGAAGGCATGGATTCCATAGCCCATATTGACCTCATCGGGCTTCATCGCAGATATCCCCAGCGCTATCCTTTTTTGCTTGAGTCCGTCCTTGGCGATGTTGCAAATACTGCTCGTTATAGCCTGCTGCTTGCTTACCCAGGTGATCGGCTTGAATTGACCGAGGCAGGGTTGTTTGAAAACGGTCTGCCCCTGGGCCAATTGGACTTCCTCGATCAGCTCAATGTTCGCTACCAGGAAAATCCATCAACGAATTTGACTCAACCCTTTAATGGCGGGTGGTTTCTGTACCTGGGTTACGAACTGGCTGGTCAAATTGAACCATCACTTCATTTGCCTGAATCAGAATCGGGTATGCCGATAGCACTGGCTGTTCGATGCGCTGCTGCAATTGTGATTGATCATAAAACAGGTAGCCTGGACATTATCGTAGAGGACGATCACAAAGACGCACTTGCGATCAGGCACCAAATACAGGCTGACCTGGCTGAAGCAAACGGCGAAGGGGATTCGTCTCAAAGTGCAGCTTTGCCCTTGCCGGTGCAGATATCAGAGGATCCTGCAGAACAGTTTCTCGCCCATGTCGAACGGATACAGGAATACATCTGTGCCGGCGATGTCTTTCAGGTCAACCTTTCCCGCGGCTGGGAAATCATCTATGCAGAGTCCTTACCCGTAACAGAAATCTATACCCGACTCAGACAGTCCAATCCTGCCCCTTTTGCAGGCCTGTTCAGATGGCAGGATAATGCCGTTGTCAGCTCATCGCCAGAAAGACTCATTGAGGTTGATGGCAGGACTTTGCAGACGCGTCCTATCGCTGGGACACGTCCCAGACTCAGTTCAGGGGATTTGGATGCGGCTGAACGCGAAAGTCTGCTCTTGCATCCCAAGGAAAGAGCCGAGCACATCATGCTCATTGACCTTGAGCGCAATGACCTGGGACGTGTCTGTGAACCCGGCTCAGTCGAGGTTGATGAGTTGCTGAATATGGAAACCTACGCTCACGTCCATCATATCGTTTCAAATGTACGTGGACGGCTCAGAAAGAATGCAACACCGGTTGATGCCATCCGTGCAGTTTTCCCCGGGGGCACCATTACTGGCTGTCCAAAGGTACATTGCATGGAGATTATTGCCGAGTTGGAAGCCGGTGGGCGTGGTCCCTATACAGGCGCCATGGGTTACCTGGGGCGTAACGGTCGTCTCGACCTTAATATCCTTATCCGTACGCTTGAAATCTGCGGTAAGCAGCTTCGATTTCGTACCGGGGCCGGTATCGTAGCGGACTCTGACGCACTGGCAGAGCTTGACGAGACGCGTGCAAAGGCTCGTGGGCTGCTCAATGCTCTGGGCATAACTTAATGGGAAATTCCGTGCCGGATAACAACGGTTATTGCCTAATCAATGGCGATGAGCCCAGTGAACTCAGCAGTTCAGATCTGGCAGGCAGGTTAGTACATGACCGCGGACTCCATTATGCGGATGGTGTTTTTCGTACGGTTGCCGTCTTTGATCATCAGGTTGTTGATCTGGAAGGGCAGCTCGCGAAACTCGCACAGGATGGCCAGCGACTCCGCATGGTGGTCCCGATTGACCGCATTTATGCAGAGGCGATGCAATTAGCTCAACTGCAAGGCCAAGGGGTTTTGAAAATCATACTGACCCGTGGCACGGGCCCCAGAGGTTATGCGATACCAGAGCATAAGCATTACCACCGCATTCTCATTACCAGTTCCGCACCGCCTGATCTGGAGAAGCGCGCCATCGAGGGGATTCATACGGTGCTTTGCGATACCGTGCTAGGACATGCTCCCGTGACAGCAGGTATTAAGCACCTGAACAGGGTAGAGCACGTGCTCGCAAGGTCAGAGTGGCAATCCAGCGACATTTCAGAAGGGTTACTGCTAGATATTGCTTCACAGCTAATAAGTGGTGTTCAAAGCAATTTATTCCTGGTCAAAGAGGACGTTGTGCTTACGCCTTTGCTATTACGTTGTGGTGTCAGTGGGCGTGTCCGGGAGCGTATTTTGAGCTATACCCAATGTGAATCCATCCAGACCAGGGAGACTAACCTGGTAGTCGATGATCTTGTTAACGCTGATGAGGTCTTTGTGTGCAATTCATTGATTGGTATATGGCCCGTTATCCAGTGTGAATCACAAGGCCGGCTGATAGGCCAGTGGGGTATAGGTACACTGACGCGGAAGTTGCAGGCCATGTTGGATCATCCGCGACTTTCATGACTAGATTGCAAGTAAAACGAACGATAAGAATCCAATTTAAACTGGCCCAATATGCAAACCCGTATATCTCTGTTACTTAATATCGCTGTCTCTGTACTTCTCGGTATTCTGTTCCTGCTCGCGCTGGACGCTACGCGAGCGCTTACGCAGCCACTTTCTACAGACGAGCAAATACAATTCGAGCTATCCAGTGGCAGTAGTCTTAATGCGATGGCGCAGGGCCTAAAGGAACAGGGGCTATTAAATCAGCGACGCGATGCATATTACATACGGGCTTACGGGCGTCTGACCGGGGCCGCCAGTAAGCTTCAGGCAGGCGAGTATCGAGTTCTTCCCAGCACGAATGCCTATGAGCTTTTGGAGGCTATGCTTCGTGGCGATGTAATCCAGTACAGCTTTACTATCGTCGAAGGCTGGACGGTACAGCAGGTACTGCAATCCCTGGCCGAACATCCCCAAATCGCGCCAGCGCCCACGCCTGTCACGGCAGGGCTTTTAGCAACTGAATTTTCACTGGACAGACAAAACCCCGAGGGTTGGCTTTTTCCTGATACCTACCATTTTTCAAAGGGCACGCCGGCCATTGACCTGCTACGGCGGGCGCATTCGGCTATGCGGACGGTACTGGATGAAGAATGGTCTGGCCGTGCAGATGATTTACCCTACAAATCACCCTACGAAGCCTTGATCATGGCATCTATTGTAGAAAAAGAGACAGCTGTAGCCCATGAGCGTCAGGAGATTGCGGGTGTTTTCGTAAGGCGATTAAAAAAGGGTATGAGATTACAAACCGATCCCACGGTTATCTACGGGATGGGCGCATTGTTTACGGGCAATATACGTCGTGCGGACCTCAGACGGGCAACGCCCTACAATACCTATACGCAGTATGGCCTGCCGCCGACTCCCATAGCGTTGCCGGGTCGCGCATCGATTCATGCAGCGTTACATCCCGCTTCGGGTGATAGTCTATATTTTGTATCCAAGGGAGATGGCTCACATGTCTTTTCCGATACCCTGGAAAAGCACAATGCTGCCGTACGCGAGTATCAATTGGGCATTAAGAAAACTGATAAACAATGAACAAGGCATGCAAGTTTGATGAGTAAAGCAGCACATCCAGATAAGCGAACCAAGCATGGGCAATTTATTACCCTGGAAGGGGTTGAGGGTGCCGGTAAAAGCTCACAGATTGATTGCATACGAACGTTGATTGAGTCTGCAGGCCATGAGGTCATTACCACACGCGAGCCTGGCGGGACAAAACTGGCAGAGGCGATTCGTACCCTGCTGCTGGACGGCGATGACATGCCAGCAATGACTGAGTTACTACTCATGTTCGCTGC
>JBFKKS010000030.1:0-17177 GCA_041630955.1 Nevskiales bacterium | reverse complement strand
GCGAGGCATCGAACAAAAGCAAGCCCGTCACCAGCACCGTGCTAAAGGCGGGAATCTCTACAAACCTGTCCACGTAGAAATGAAACTGGGGCACAGCAGGCCGAAGTGCCGGGCGACGCAGTCCAACCTGTTCGACGACAACTTCAACCGCAACACAACCCAACCAGAAGGCCACAGCGAAAACATGAACAAAGACCAGTACACTCATTACATGCTACTCTTTTAGAAGCAATATGCTATCAATTTAGTAGCAAAGTATGAGTAAAGCAAGCCCTCTTCCCGGTCACAAGGTTCGCGGTTCGGCCACCGGGCGCCCAATCATGGCCCTGCTGGACCAGCTTGGTCGCCGCTGGACCTTGCGCATATTGTGGGAACTGCGTGACAATCACCTCACCTTCAGAGAGCTTCAGCAGGCCTGTGGGGCAGCCTCACCCAGCGTCCTGAACAGTCGCCTCAGGGAACTGCGCGAACTGCGCCTAGTGATTCATACCAGGCGCGCCGGTTACGGCCTCTCGCCGCTTGGCCGGGGACTGCTTGAATTCTTCACACCCCTGCAGGCGTGGTCAGATGAGTGGGCCAAAGCCCTGGAAGGGGCAACAAGGCGGCCGGACTAGTCAGAAATACCCGCGCCCGGGCACCATCAAACTTGCTCATGACGGACTTTGCTGGTATAAAAGCGCGCTCTTTTGCCCTCGGACAGTCTGCAGGGCCAGTATCTATTTACAGGATTTCATCATGTCGAGAGTCTGTCAGGTCACCGGCAAGCGTCCGGCGGTAGGCAACAATGTCTCCCACTCGAACATCAAGTCGAAGCGCCGTTTTCTGCCCAATCTGCAGCATCACCGCTTCTGGGTTGAGAGTGAAAAACGTTTTGTACGTCTGCGCGTGTCCACCAAGGGCATTCGCATCATCGACAAGAAAGGCATTGACACAGTTCTGACCGAGCTGCGTGCACGCGGCGAAAAGGTCTAGGGCAGGGATTAACCATGGCTAAAGCTATTCGCGACAAGATCAAGTTGGTTTCAACCGCCAACACCGGTTTTTACTACACCACGACCAAGAACAAGCGGAACACCCCCGACAAGTTCGAGTTCAAGAAGTACGACCCCGTCGTGCGCAAGCACGTGGTGTTCAAGGAAGCCAAGATTAAGTAAGCGCGCCAGAAACCGCTTTAAAGCCCGCTATACGCGGGCTTTTTCATGCCTGCTGTCAGGCCTGTTCGAGCAACAGGTTGCCGTAATCATCGACGATGGCCGACCATCCGGGTGCCAGCCAGGTGGTTGAGACCGACTCGGCAATGATCGCCGGCCCTGCCAGCTCATGCCCTGCGCCTAGCCTGTCGCGCTCGTAAACCGGTACCAGGCCATCGACACCTGATACCGCAACCTGCTCTGAAAACGATGGCGCAGTACTCGCCCGCGCCAGCTTGGGCAGCGCCAGATTCGAGGACTGCCCCCGCACTGCCACACGCAGATTCACCAGTTCGACATCCAGCGCCAGGCGATGCCCATAACGCTGTTCATGGGCGGCATGAAAAGCCTCCGCCAGGCTCGTCAGCCCGCCAAATGGCAGGTTAAGCGTCGTACTCTGCCCAACATAACGAAGATCCACACTCGTGGCCGCACTCAGGGAGTGTTCGTTCACCCCCTCGGAAATCAATTCTGCCTCGCCCCGCTGCCTTAAAACGGCCGCAGAATCCAGCAACTCAGCTTCACTCATTAAATCCAGGCTGCATAACAGGCTTTGTGACATCTGCCGCCCGGGTCGTGCCACCAGCATGCCCAGCGCAGACAGCACACCCGCATAAATGGGGACAATCGCGGTACGCATGCCCAAAGCCTCGGCCAGTTCACACACATGCAAACCGCCTGCACCGCCAAATGAAAGCAGGCGATACTCGCGCGGATCCTCGCCACGCTCGACAGAAATCACCCGCAAGGCACGAACCATATGCTCGTTGGCAATGCGCAATACACCCTCGGCGGCAGCCTCGATATCAAGCCCCATTTCTATTGCGAGCGCCTGCATCGCTGCGCGTGCGGCTGTCACATCCAGCTTCATCGCGCCGCCCAGCGTAGTACTTGCGGGCAGTCGCCCCAATACCAGATTCGCATCTGTCACAGTCACATGGTCGCCCCCTCGTCCGTAACACACAGGCCCTGGGTTGGCGCCTGCTGATTGAGGGCCTACTTGTAGCATCCCGCCGGCATCCACTTGCGCGATCGAGCCGCCACCTGCCCCAATGGTATGCATTTCCACCATCGGCACCGCCACGGGCCAGCCGCCTATGTGTCCCTCGCTGGTCAGGCGAAGGTCTCCGTCAACCAGCGCCACATCGGTCGAGGTGCCTCCCATGTCGAATGTCAGCAGCCGTTCGCATCGTGCCAGTTTCCCGATAAAGCGGGCGGCCAACAGGCCACCTGCCGGGCCCGATAGCAGCAGGTTCACGCCACGGCTGCTCGCACGCTGCACATCGATGGTGCCTGCCGCACTGTGCATGACTGACAACGATGCCACTGGCAGATCCCTTTGGAGTTGTTCGAGATAGCGGCCTACCACCGGCCCCACGCTGGCATTGAGCCAGGTGGCCATACCGCGTTCATATTCACGCTGCTCAGGCAGTACCGCGCTGGAGCGTGACACGTGCAAACCTGCCGGCAAGGCAGCCTCGATACGACGTTCCGCACTGTCATCGAGAAACGAGAACAGCAGGTTGATGGCCACCGCTTCAGGCTGTTGCTCCCCGATCAGTTTGATGAGCTGCTGAATATCCGCGTCGCTGAGGGCCTCAATTTCAGTCCCATCCGCAGCCAGACGCTGATCCACTTCCCAGCACAGCGCCTGCGGCACCGGTGGGGGTTGAGCCTGAGGTTGCAAGTTGTACAATTCCCGCCGTGCCTGGCGACCTATGGTCAATACATCGGCGAGTCCGCGGTTGCAGACGTAGGCAGTACGCGCAAGCTTGCCTTCAAGTACGGCATTCGTGGCCACGGTGGAGCCATGGGTAACACGCAAATCAGGCAAACGAGGTGCAAGCGCTGCGATCCCCTGTAGAATCGCCCGCTCAGGCGCCGCCGGGGTCGACAGGCATTTGTGTACCCGCAGGGTTACACCGTCGAACCAAAGCAGGTCAGTAAACGTACCGCCGGTATCGACCCCGAGAATTGAGCACTCTGTATTGGAGGAACCTTTGTGGCTGGCCTTGGTCATGGACATGGTCAGTGCATCGAGTTGGAGAGGAGAGTTTGGAAAAATGACACAAGAGATTCTGATTCAGGCCGACGGCCTGCACAAACGTTACGGCACAACGCAAGCCGTGAGCCCACTCAACCTCACACTGCGCAAGGGAGAAATTCTGGGCCTGCTGGGACCAAACGGTGCGGGCAAATCAACAACCCTGCGCATGCTCAGTGGTTGCCTGGCCCCCAGTGGTGGCAGCGTCAGGATCAACGGGACAGACCTGGCTGATGAGCCAAAGCTAGCCAAGACCTCAATTGGCTACTTGCCAGAACACCCGCCGGTGTATCCCGAACTCACGGTCGATGAATACCTGGGTTTTTGCGCGCAGCTACATGGCGTGACCAAGTCGCAACGCGCCAGCGCATTGGCACAGGCCAAGCGCAGTTGTGGCCTGGAGAAGGTCAGCCGGCGCATCATAGGCAACCTGTCAAAGGGATATCAGCAACGCGTGGGTCTGGCACAGGCCATCATCCATCAGCCGGATGTGGTGATTCTGGACGAACCTACCGTAGGACTGGATCCGATTCAGATTCGTGAAATTCGCAGGCTGATAACGGAGCTGGGTGAAAGCCATACAGTCATTCTTTCCAGCCACATCCTGTCGGAAATCCAGGCCACCTGTTCGCGCGTGATGATTATCAACGAGGGTCATATCGTGTTTGATCGCGACCTCGCCGAGCTGCAGGCCGGTGCCCGCCCTGACATGCTGCTGCTGGCCTTCAGTCACCTGCCAGAACCTGAAACCCTGCTGTCCCTGCCGGGAATTGAATCCGTTCGTGAACTGGGCGGTGGCCGACTACGCGCCGAATGTGCAGATGACAGTGACCCGCGCGAGGCCCTTGTAAAGGCAGCTGTCGATAATAACTGGGGCCTGCTCGAAATGACCCGAGATACCAAAACGCTGGAGGAAATCTTCGTGGAACTGACCACACGCGATGCCGGCACTATAGGAGTTGCCGCATGAAGACCTTGCAAATTGCTCAACACGAACTACGCCGCATCTTCGTATCCCCACTGGCCTGGGCCACGCTGGGCGTCGTGCAATTCATCCTGGGTGTTGTGTTCCTTCTCACTATCCATGACCTGGTTAACAACCCCAGCTTTCTGATGGACGAGACCGTGGGCGTTACCGAGATCATAGGCGGCAGTCTGTATGGCTTTGCTGCGTTGATCTTTCTGCTGGTGGTGCCACTTCTCACCATGCGTATGTTCAGCGAGGAGCGCCGCAGTGGCTCAATCGACTTGTACCTTTCAGCCCCCATCTCACTAACCGAACTGGTATTAGGCAAGTTTCTCGGCCTGCTTGGCTTCTTGCTGGTGATGATTCTGGTCGTCAGCCTGATGCCGCTGACGCTGCTCCCCGCCACGCCGCTGGATTTTGGTCGCCTCGCCGCCGGCATGCTTGGCCTGTACCTGATGATGGCTGCCTTTGGTGCAGCCGGCCTGTTTGTGTCTTCACTCACGGAACAGCCAGTCATCGCGGCAGTCGTCAGCCTGGTGCTGTTATTGCTGCTTTGGCTGGTCGGTTGGTTCTCGGAATGGACCTTGCCCCTGTTTGGCAAGGAATATGCTGTCGGCGCCCCCTTTGCCTACCTATCGATGACGAATCATTTCGATAGCTTTATCCAGGGTCTGTTCGATACTGCAGATCTGTTCTATTACCTGTTGTTCTGCGGGGTTTTCCTGGCACTCACGGTACAACGTCTGGACATGGAAAGGAGCCATTAAAGTGACTTCGAATCGTATTCAGCATTTCATCAGCATTGCCCTGATTCTGGCCGTGGCCAGCATGCTAGGCTGGCTTTCCACACGCTATGTAACCAGTGCTGACTGGACTGCCAACAGCCGCAACACCCTGACCGACCCGAGTCTCAGGCAACTCGCCTCAATGCCGGACAGTATTCGCTTCCGCGTATTCATCTACCCGGACAAGAACATCAAGCGCGATATCGAGGCGCGCCTGCAGATGTATCAGCGCGCCAAGGACAACATAGAGGTCGAATTCATTGATCCAGCCAAGCAACCGGTGCTGGCACGTGAAATGAATGTGGCTGCCAGCGGCGAAGTGTTTATTGAATACCAGGGACGTCGTGAAAGCCTGCGCGCATTGTCTGAGCAGACCATCACCACCGCCCTGCAGCGCCTGGCCTATAGCGGCGACCGTGTGGTGCGCCTGCTGGAAGGTCACGGTGAACGCCGGGCAGAGGGCAAAGACCAGACGGATTACAGTGATTTCGTCAAGGAACTGCGCAACAAGGGGTTGAAAGTCGAAGGGCTGAATCTGGCCAAGACCGCCGAAGTACCTGCCGATACCTCGGTACTGGTGATTGCCGGCATGCGCAGCACGCCTCTGCCGGGTGAAGTCAAAATGCTGCGTGACTATATCGCCAGGGGGGGCAATATATTGTGGCTGGCCGATCCCGATGCCCCCGAAGGACTGGATGAGCTGGCCGAGGAACTGGCCATCCAGTGGCAACGGGGGGCGATTATCTACCCGGATTATCAACTGCTTGGTACGCCGCATCCGGCCATAGCCCTGACCCTGGACTACCCAGATCATTTGATTACACAGGACCTGTTCCAGAACACCGTCTTCCCGTTTGCTGCCGCCATGAAGGGCATCAGTGACAGTGGCTGGGAGCAAAAGCCGGTCCTGACAACCCTGGAGCGAAGCTGGCTGGAAACCGGCAAACTTGACGAGGATCTGACCTATAACGAGGCGGACGGCGACCAGCTCGGTCCCTTCATGTTCGGTGTGGCAATGCACCGCGAGGTTGCTCCTGAAAAAACCGCAAAGGCGTCTGATAGTGAAAGCGGGGAAGAGGCCGGGGCTGATAAACCCAGGCAACAACGCGCTATGGTCATAGGCGACAGTGACTTCCTGGCCAATGGCTATGTGCGGAACCTGGGCAATATGCAGCTTGGACTGAACATCGTGCAATGGCTTTCGCATAGCGATGAGCAGATCTCGATCCACATACCGCCGGCCGCGGACAACAAACTGTTCCTGGCCCCCTGGGCACCGGCCTTTTATGGCCTGGCTTTTGTGCTTGTTGGCCCATTGCTGTTTCTGGCAATCGGCGTCGGCCGCTGGTTAATTCGCCGCCGCCGTTAATCGACTTCTGACGCAATCATGAAACGCAAACAACTCAACCTGCTTCTGGTCGCTGTCGCTGCGCTACTGGCACTGGCAGTCGTATTGAGCACAGAGAAAATCGAACCACCCAAGGCACTCACCGAACTCGACAGCGAAGCGATAAAACGCATTGAGGTAAGACATCCCGATGCACCCACCATCAAGCTCGAGAAGCAACAGGCCGGATGGATGATCACGGATCCGGTCAAAGTGGCAGCGGATGAACTACAGGTCAATGCACTGATCGGTCTGGCTGACCGCGAAACCAGTCTTGATTACCCATTGACTGATATAGACCTGGCCCAACTCGGACTCGACCCACCACAGTGGGTGATCCAGCTCGACGATACCGAGCTGCGTTTCGGCAACAAGGAGCCAGTAGAGAACCGTCGCTACGTGCAGGTCGGCGAACGGGTATTCCTTGCCAGTGACCCACCCAGCACGGCACTGGATGCCGACCATAGCGATCTGGTGCATGCCAAGCTGATGCCGGAAGGAACACCCGATGTTACGCGTATAGAAACGCCAAAATTCGACTTGACCCTAACCGGCGAAAATCAATGGCAGGTCAAGCCTGAAAAATTGGACCATGGCCCCGATGCGCGAGCCAAGCTGCTCGCGCACTGGGAAAACGCACGCTCACTCTGGCGCACCCGCTTTGACCCTGCCACTGACAAACCCTTAAAGGGCGACACCATCAAGGTCTGGTTTGGCAAACAGCCAGTGACCTACAAGGTCATTGAGCGCGACCCGCAGTTGAAGCTGCTGAGAACAGACCTGGATGTGGTCTATACCCTGGCACCAAAATACGGTACCGACCTGTTCGAGTTGCAAAAACCACCGCAGGATCCCGCCGTCGGTGCTGACAGCGTCAAAGCGCCCGAGGTCGATGACAGTGGCGAATAAGTGCCCGAACTACCCGAAGTAGAGACCACGCGCCGCGGCATTGAGCCGCATGTGCTCAATCAGCCGGTCAGGAAAGTCATCGTGCGCCAGCCACAACTGCGCTGGCCGATCCCTGCGGCACTGAAGCGTGAGCTTCCGGGACGCACTTTTACTGCTGTCTTGCGGCGCGCCAAGTACCTTCTGCTACAGGCCGGTGACAACCACCTGCTGTTACACCTGGGCATGTCAGGCCGCTTGCGGGTGCTTGACGCGGATACCCCGGCGGGCAAGCACGATCACCTCGACATCATCCTGAACAGCGGTCAGGCGCTGCGGTTAAATGACCCGCGTCGTTTTGGTGCCGCCTTATGGCTCAGCGGCAATCCTGACGAACATAGTCTTTTTGCCCACCTGGGACCAGAGCCACTCAGTGAAGGCTTCACAGGCAAAACCCTGTTTCAGTCATCCCGCAAGCGCAAGCTCGCGGTCAAGAACTTCATCATGGATGCCAGTGTCGTGGTTGGCGTGGGAAACATCTATGCCAGTGAAGCCCTGCACCGCAGTGGCATTCACCCGGCCAGGGCTGCGGGGCGCATCAGTTACGCACGCTACGAGCAACTCGCCGGGAATATCAAGCGTGTACTGGCCGACTCGATCACCCAGGGTGGAACGACCCTGCGCGACTTTGTCGGCGCTGATGGTGGGACCGGTTACTACCAGCTCGCACTATCGGTATACGGCAAGAACGGGCAGCCCTGCCCGCGCTGTGGGCCGCCGCATTTGATCAGGATGGCGGTCATCGGGCAAAGATCGAGCTTTTTCTGCCCGCATTGCCAGCACTAGCCGCACACGAACGAGCGACTAGTTGCGCTTCATCGCCTCGAAGAACGCATCATTGGTCTTGGTCTGCTTCATGCGGTCAATCAGCAATTCAATGGCCGCCTGATCATCCATGGAATGCAGCAGCTTGCGCAGTACCCAGATGCGCTGCAATTCGTCAGGATCGACCAGCAGTTCTTCACGACGTGTACCCGAGCGGTTGATGTTGATGGCCGGGAACACGCGCTTCTCGGCAATACGACGCTCCAGGTTCAGTTCCATGTTGCCGGTGCCCTTGAACTCCTCGTAGATCACTTCATCCATCTTGGAGCCGGTTTCGACCAGCGCAGTCGCGATGATGGTCAGCGAACCGCCCTCTTCCACATTACGCGCCGCACCGAAGAAGCGCTTTGGCTTTTGCAGGGCATTGGCATCCACACCACCGGTCAGCACCTTGCCGGAAGACGGCGCGACCGTGTTATAGGCGCGTGCCAGGCGGGTGATGGAGTCAAGCAGAATCACCACATCCCGCTTGTGCTCGACGAGTCGCTTGGCCTTTTCAATCACCATCTCGGCGACCTGAACATGACGTGCCGCCGCTTCATCAAATGTTGAAGAAATGACTTCACCACGTACCGAGCGCTGCATCTCGGTCACTTCCTCTGGACGCTCGTCAATGAGCAGCACGATCAGGTAGGCATCGGGATAGTTCTCGGCGATCGATTGAGCCATGTTCTGCAGAATCATGGTCTTACCAGCCTTCGGTGGCGAAACAATCAAACCGCGCTGTCCCATGCCAAAGGGAGCAACAATGTCAATGACACGTGCCGTGAGGTCCTCAGTACTACCGTTACCGATCTCCATGCGCAGTCGATCCTGCGCAAACAGCGGCGTCAGGTTTTCGAATGGAACCTTATGCCGTGAAACCTCCGGCGGCTCGTAGTTAATCTCGTCGACCTTGAGCAACGCAAAGTAACGCTCACCTTCCTTGGGCGGCCGAATACGGCCGGTAATGGTATCCCCGGTACGCAGTGCGAAACGTCGTATCTGGCTTGGCGACACATAGATATCATCCGAGCCGGCAAGATAGGAAGCCCCGGGGGCGCGCAGAAAGCCAAAGCCATCCTGCACTATCTCCAATACGCCATCACCACGAATCTGCTCTCCCTTGCGTGCATGCGCTTTCAGGATCGAGAAGATCACATCCTGCTTTCGCGCACGGGAGGTATTTTCCAGGTTCATTTCCAGCGCGACTTCCAGCAACTCGGTCGCGCTCTTGCTCTTCAATTCAGTAAGATTGAGAACCTCACCACTGCCTTCCGGCAGCTCCTGATCGTAATCGATCTCCGGGAAGTCACCGGTTTCGTTACCCCGATTACCCCGATTATCGTTGCCGCCTCCCTGATTACCGCGATTACCGCGATTACCGCCCCGGTTGCTGCGATTGTCATTGCGACGACGACGCTGGGAGCGTTGTCCGCCGCCTGTGTTGTTGTTACCTGCGCCAGGGTTGCTGGCTTCTGCTACAGGGGTATCGGGGTTTTCTTGGCTCACGGGAAGGTCCGGTTGTAACGGGGGGAGTTAAATAAAAGAAACTACTAGATAGCTGGGTTGAAACACGGGACGGCCATAAACATCGTCGGCAATCCCGTCCATTGCTTAAAGACTCGCGTCCAGGAATTCAGTCAATTGGGACTTCGAGAGCGCGCCTACTTTAGTCGCGGCGACCTCACCATCCTTGAACAACATCAGGGTCGGTATGCCACGTATGCCAAACTTGGGTGGCGTTTCCTGGTTTTCGTCCACATTCAGTTTAGCGATCTTCATGCGCCCGGCGTATTCACCGGCGATTTCTTCCAGCACGGGGGCAATCATCTTGCAGGGGCCGCACCATTCGGCCCAGTAGTCCACTAGTACAGGCACGTCGCTTTTCAGCACATCCTGTTCGAAACTGGCGTCGGTGATCGCGGAAATCTGTACACTCATATTAAACATCCATCGCTGTAGTTGCCGTTGGGATTTCGGGCTGCTGCTGCCAGCATGGGTGGCTTGGCCGGCACAATCCGAACTGATGATTCAAAGATGCGGTATTATTGGGGAGCGCTAAAGCTGGGCGTCGGGGAGGTATCGATGCGCAGCACCAATTGGTGCCGGCACCTCCGGGTGCCTGTATCGCACCCCAACCTAATGCGTATTTGAGCCCATATCGGCCGGCAATGCAAGCCCGTGCTGGACTCAGACGCCGAGCTTAGAAAATGTCCGCAACTGAACATCTCACTGACACAACTTTAACCAGTTTGGATCTGCATCCGAGCCTGCAGGCTGGACTGCAGGCAATGGGCTTCACCCACTGCACTCCTATCCAGGCGCTGACCCTGCCGCAGGCCCTGGCGGGGCATGATGTCGCTGGTCAGGCCCAGACCGGAACCGGCAAATCCGCTGCCTTTTTGTTAGCCACTTTTCAAAGGCTGTTATCCAAGCCGATGGACAGCACCCCCGCCGAGGGCAAACCCAGCCGGCCACGCGCATTGATGCTGGCGCCGACACGGGAACTGGCTATCCAGATTCACAAGGATGCCGAGGCAATCGGAGCGCAGACCGGCCTGCGCCTGTCACTTGCCTACGGTGGAACCGGATACGACAGTCAACGTGATCACATCGCAGCAGGTTGCGACATTCTGATCGGCACACCGGGCCGGCTGATCGATTATTTCAAGCAACATGTGTTTGACCTGAAGGGTATTGAAGTCGTCGTACTGGACGAGGCAGACCGCATGTTCGACCTCGGCTTTATAGACGATATACGTTACCTTCTGCGGCGCATGCCCTCACCGGACAAGCGCCTGAACATGCTGTTCTCGGCCACGCTCTCGCATCGTGTTCTGGAACTGGCATACGAACACATGAATGACCCGGAATTGCTCAAGGTTGAAGCCGATACCCTGACCGCAGACCGCGTATCCCAGGTGCTCTACCATGTTGCCAACGATGAGAAATTCTCACTCATGCTGGGTCTGCTCAAGAAACTGCAGCCGCCACGCAGCCTGATCTTCATCAACACCAAGCGCGTGGGTGAACGCCTGTCAGACATGCTTCAGGCAAACGGCTGGAAATGCGAAATTCTGTCAGGCGATGTGCCACAGAAAAAGCGCCTGCGCCTGTTGCGCGAATTCCAGTCAGGTGAGTTACCCATACTTGTGGCAACCGACGTGGCAGCCCGGGGACTACATATTCCGGACGTAACCCACGTATTCAACTACGATCTACCTCAGGATGCCGAGGACTACGTGCACCGGATCGGACGTACGGCCCGGGCAGGCGCCGAAGGGGATGCTATATCCCTATGCTGCGAAACCTACGTTTATTCGCTGCCGGATATCGAAAAGTACATCGGTCATTCCATTCCCAGCGCACAAGTCACAGAAGATCTGCTTGTACGTGACTTCAAACATGCCCCAAGACGTGAACGCAGACCACGTGATGGGCGCTCCGGAGGCGGGCGCCGCAGCAGTGGCAGTGGGCGCCGCCACTCTGACCGGTCAGCCAGCCGACGCTGAATTTACCTGCTTAATAAATCTTCCAGGCCAGCAACCGCCAACATACCGTGCTCGCCTGGGTCGAAACTGACTGCGGGCAGGCGTGTATCTGGTCGCGTAATTCGTACCACCTGCCCGATACCGTGAACCTGAGCAGCCCGCAATACGCTGTGATTATCGTCAAACATGACGCAGCGCTCTGCCGGAACTGGGCATAGCCGGGCAAATGCGGACCAGAATCGTGCATCTTCCTTGGGGAAACCCAGTTCGTGCGAACTGACCTGTTGTTCGAAGTAGTCACCAATACTGACTTGCTGCAATTTAAGTCGCAGTGTTTCCGGGTGAGCATTGGTCACCAGCCAAAGTCGCCGACCGGCAGCCCGTTGCTCGGCAAGGAAGGCTTCTGCGCCTGGCAGGGGCGCGATATCAGCGGCATAGCTTTGCTTCAGCCCCATGACATCAAGTCCCAGTTCCCGGCTCCAGTAATTCACGCAATACCAGTCCAGACGACCTTCTGCGGCACGGAACCGAGGGAGCAGTTCATCGACTGCCTCCTGCAGGGCCATACCGCGCAATTCAGCGAAATGCTGCGGTATCGCGCGCGTCCAGAAATGATTATCGAAGTTGAGATCCAGCACTGTGCCGTCCATATCCAGAAGCAGCACTTCAGCCCGTCGCCAGTCGATTAAGGAAGCAGAATTCATAGTCAGTGCTATCATAACCGCCATTCTATTGGGCCCCAACAAGGCACTTCATGCTTGAAGCCATCGAGTTATTGCATCCGGTCGTGCGACTGGCCCGTGAAGCGGGTCAGCGCATCCTGGATATTTACGCAACTGATTTCGAAGTTGCGCACAAGGAAGACGACTCACCGCTGACCAAGGCCGATATGGCGGCGCATAACTGCATCGTCGATGGACTGAAGCAGCTCACACCCGAACTGCCGATCCTCTCGGAAGAGGATGGCCTGCCAGACTATGCAACCCGCAAGGCCTGGGAGCGCTACTGGATCGTTGACCCGCTGGACGGCACCAAGGAATTCGTTCAGCGCAATGGCGATTTCACTGTCAACATTGCCCTGATCGACCACGGCCATGTGATTCTCGGCGTTGTGTTCGCGCCGGTTCACGACACCTGCTACTTCGCTGCACAGGGCGCTGGTAGCTGGAAACAAGTAACCAATGGGCCTTACGAATCCTTGAACACGGTACGCGTGGGCGAGGCGCAACGCATTGTTGCCAGTCGCAATCACCGTGGCGAAGAAGTCGACAAACTGATGGCACGCCTGCCCAACGCCAGTGATATCAGTGTCGGCAGCTCTCTCAAATTGTGCATGGTCGCGGAAGGCAAGGCTGACCTCTATCCCCGCCTGGGACCCACCTCTGAGTGGGATACGGCTGCGGGTCAGTGTGTCGTGGAACAGGCCGGTGGTCTGGTGACAACGACCGATTTCGCCCCACTGATGTACAACAGCAAGGAGTCCATCCTCAATCCACACTTCCTGGTGATTGGCGATCCCACCTTTGACTGGCAAAAGTACTTCAACGACTAATATCATCGATGCCCCTATCGGGGTATTTGATTCCGGGGTCGGAGGCCTGAGTGTCTGGCGTGAAATCCGCCGACAACTGCCACAGGAATCAACCCTGTATCTGGCAGATCAGGCACATGTGCCCTACGGCCCACGGGGCCGCGAACAGATATTGGGTTTTTGCGATGCCATCACGCGCTATCTTATCGACCAGGGTTGCAAGGCAATTGTGGTGGCCTGTAATACCGCCTCTGCTGCTGCACTGAAACATTTGCGTGAAACCTTTCCAGATCACCTGATCATTGGCATGGAACCAGCGGTCAAGCCTGCTGCAGCCAGCACGCGTAGCGGCGTGATCGGCATTATGGCAACCGAAGCAACCTTTCAGGGGCGACTGTTTCTGGCAACCGCAGGACGCCACGCCCGCGACCGTACACTCATCAATCAGGTCTGTCATGGTCTGGCTGAGCACATCGAGTCAGGCCATCTGGAAGGCGCTGCAACCGAAGCGATGCTGCACAAATTTATTGAGCCCATGCTCGACGCGGGGGCCGATACCATAGTACTGGCCTGTACCCATTATCCATTTCTGTTGCCCGTGATCAGGCAACTGGTGGGCGATGAAGTGAGTGTTATTGACCCGGCTCCGGCAATCGCCCGCCACCTGCGTGACTCCCTTCTGCTACATCACGGCTTAAGTACGAGCCACGAAAGCCGTCATCTCATGCTCACGACCACGAATGCAGCCGCCTTCGGGCAAATCTACGAACGCTTATTGGGTACCGCGCCTGATGAAGTTCGCGCGCTGCAGTGGCAAGCGGATAACAGCCTGGCCTGATGACCGGCCTATTCCGGGATGACAATACCTGAAAAATCCACTGCCTTTGGGTGCCCGCTTCCGGGTATGCCCTCATCGGGCCTAATCAGCTGACAGGTTGCCATACCCACAGCCGCCGCCGCATCCAGCTCTTCTTCAACATCCGACAGAAAAAGGATGTCGGTCGCGGGTATTGCCATGGCGCTGGCAATGTTCTGGTAAGCCTGCGACTCACGCTTATGGCCAATACGCGTATCAAAGAAATCGGTAAACAACGGCGTCAGGTCGCCATAAGCAGTGTGACCAAAGATCAGTTTCTGGGCCTGCACTGAGCCCGATGAATAGATCGCCAGACGCAAGCCGTGAGCATGCCACATGCGCATTGCCTCCACCGCGTCTGGATAAACATGCCCGATCAGCTCGCCGTCACGATAACCGCGCTCCCATATCATGCCCTGCAGGGCCTTGAGCGGGGTGGATTTCCTGTCGGCATCAATCCAGTCACACAAGGTCTGGATTGCCATATCCAGACACAGGGGCGTGCCAGCCTCCTCACTCACCGCATCCAGCTGCTCTCGTACCGCCGGCTCACTGGCATGCTCTCGCAGAAATGTCGCCATATGCTTTCGCGCATAGGGGAAAAGGGTGTCGTGTACGAAACGAATGCTACTGGTCGTGCCTTCTATGTCGGTCAATATCGCCTGTATCATCGACTGTTTGCCATCTGCACGTCAGGCGATCAACCCGCAGCTCGCGCTGGCGCCTCGATCAGGAATTCATCCATGCTGGGAAAACGGTCGGCTATATCATCCCCCGTATACTTGGCTACCCAGCCATCAGTGGTCGTAAACAGGCGGATGGCCTTGAAATAGGGGTTTTCTCCCATATCAAACCAATGTGGCGTATTCGCAGGCACACTGATCAAATCCCCCCGTACGCAGTGCACGACGTAAACGTGCTCGTCACGGTGTATGTAGAAGAGCCCCGATCCATCGACGAAAAAACGCACCTCAAACTCACTATGGGTGTGCTCATGCAGAAACTTGCTGCGCAACTCGGTCTTGCTAGGGTGGTCCGGGTGCATGCCGACGACATCAACCGATTGGAAGCCGTATTGACGCATAAGCCGGTCAATCGGTTCGTTATAGGCATCAATCACCTCATCCTGGCTGGCCTCAGGGTCAAGTTCAGCCTCAGCCGACCAGCGCTCGAACAGGATATCGATCTCGGCCAGTCGCTTAGCGATGCTGGCATGCTCGGTGATAACCTCTTGCGCATCACAATGCTCGCTCTGCGCCGGGTAAATGCGTAATTCGCTCATAGACTTTCTCCTTCGCGTGCCGGGTGTTCAGCGCTCGTTCGCATCCATTCACACTCCAGCATAAATTCCAGGGCTTCTAACCGCAGCCTCGCCTGGCGTATATCTCTACCCCAGGTATACAACCCATGCCCTTCAATCAGGTAAGCATGCCCCGTGCCATTTATTGCCATGGCTTGATCAATTTGCTCCGCCAAGGCCGTAATATCCTGATCATTGGGGAACACCGGCAAAGCCAGGACCTGCTGTGGATCCTCATACCCTTCAAACAACTTAAGCAACTCGTAGCCTTGCAACAAACAGACTGACCCCACCCGGCGGGACAGCAATGTCGACGCCACTGAGTGGCTATGCAGCACGGCGCCTATCGCCGGCTCCCTTCGATACAACTGCAGGTGCAAACCGGTTTCATACGACGACTTTCCGTCCCCAATCACCTTTCCATCCAGCCCAATGCGCAGGATATCGGCAGGCACCAGTTCGCCCTTGTGTCTACCGCTGGCCGTAATTGCCAGCGTATTGACATCCAGACGGGCTGAAAAATTCCCACTGCTCGCCGGCACCCAACCACGCTGATCCAGGCGTCGACCGGTCGCAATCAGTTCGGCACTCAGGTCTTCAAAGGTGGGGGTGGCCGCTGGCTGCTGGCCCTGTTCAGCTGACATTTACAGGCCTCACTAGCAGGGAATCGGGCTGAATCGGCGCGTACTCTACGCGATGCTCACAACAGCGGCAAACCTGAACGGTTAATTAACTCTTGGGGCTATTTCATGCGATTCATGCTATTCGTCACGCGCTTCGCCTGAATCCGATTGAGATTTCTGAACACAATGGCAGCAACACGCGGGTAGCGCCGTACCATGCGCTCCAGGTCAGCATCATTAAAGCGCAGTAACCGGGCATCGCTAATGGCATCGATATTGGCTGTGCGACGATCAGCGAAATGCCCCACCTCTCCAATGGTCATTCCACGTGACATGGTGTTGAGTTCCACCCTTTCGCCATCGCGCTCCACCCACACATCCAGTTCACCATCAATAATTACGTAGATATCGCCGCCCTTTTCGCCCTCGGTAATAACCCGTGTACCAGCCGGTACAGTTTGCAGATCCGACAGGAGAGCGAAAATACGTGACTGGCGCAGGCTCAGGCCTTCAAACAAGGGAATGGAATACTGCGGCATGCGACCCAGGTCGAGCCGCAGGGTATCCCACAGAGTAACAATGCGTACTCCAGAAGCCAGCGCTGGGGTCAGGATAATGTCCGACACCCAGGCAACGGCCAGGGTCAAGGCCGCCAGGGCGCCAAACTGCACATGGCTGCGCAGATCACTTCCTGTGAGCACCAGGAACCCGGCGACCAGGGTAGCCGAAGTGAGTGTGATCGGGCGGATCAGGTTGCGCAGGGTGCTGTAAGTCGCCTTCAGTTCACTCGCTTTTTCCCGCGCCTGGGCGTTGAAGCGGGCCAGGTAGTGGACAGTGTCATCAACCGCTATGCCCAGCACAATACAGGCGATGAGGCTGGTCGTTGGATTGAGGCTGATGCCAGCGTAACCAAGCGCGCCAAAGTAGAAGGTCACGGGCAGGACATTGGGCAACAAGGCCAGAAATCCCACCTTCCAGGAGGTAAACAGGGTAACCAGTGCGAGATATACCACCAGCAGGGCGGTACCAATTGAAAGCCACTGCCCGGAAACAATGGCCTCAACCGCATCGGTAATCAGCACCGAACTGCCGGTGACTCGCCCCACCATCACGGGTGAAAGCTGCTCCAGTCTTTTCTCAATGCGCTCCAGCAAGGCACTGATTTCGGCCGTGCCCTGAACATTTGCCAGTAACTTGATCTGGGAATGCCTGAAGCGATTGTCCACAAAGCCCTTGATCTCGTCGCCCCCG
>JBFKKS010000029.1:0-17547 GCA_041630955.1 Nevskiales bacterium | reverse complement strand
CCTGACTCTGCCAAGGCCTGACGGCCTTATGCAGAATGCTAGTCCTTCTTGTCAGCCTCTTCGGCAGTTGTTTCTTCGGCAGTTGTTTCTTCGGCAGCAGGCTCGGCTTCAGCCGGCGCTTCCTCAGCGGCTGGTGAGGCTTCCGCGGCTACCTCTTCCTTCTCTTCCTTGGCCGGGGCTTTTTTAGCAGCTGCCTTTTTGGCAACCGGCTCGGCAACGGCTTCTGCAGGCGCCTTGGCATTCTGCTTGATCAGGCTGACAACGCGATCAGAAGCCTGGGCACCCTGACCCAGCCAGTAATCCACGCGCTCCATATTGATCTGCAGCTTGACTTCTGCACCACGAGCGACCGGGTTGAAAAAGCCGACCCGCTCGATGTAACGACCGTCGCGCTTATTGCGTTCGTCGGCTACTACAACGTGATAAAACGGGCGCTTCTTAGCGCCGCCGCGTGAGAGGCGAATCTTGACCATTTAAGCTGACCTTGCTGATGTTCTTTCGGGCCGGAAAGAATCCCGGCGAAAATAAACGGCGCATTGTACGGATTTTTGGGCAAATGTGAAGGATTGATTGACTATTTTTACTCTGGCCTGGCCCGAGCAGCTCAATTCTGATCCGGAAGCATGCCGGTGCCTTGCCCCGGTTTATTGAATGGGGGGCATCCCCGGCGGCATGCGCCCACCCATGGAACGCATCATTTTAGCCATTCCACCCTTGGAAAACTTCTTCATCATTTTCTGCATCTGCGTGAACTGCTTCAGCAGGCGATTCACATCCTGCACCTGGGTGCCGGACCCCGCTGCAATACGCCGCTTGCGAGAAGCACGTATCACATCCGGGAAACGTCGTTCCTGCGGCGTCATCGAGTTCACTATCGCGACCATTTTCGTGATTTGAGAATCGCCCATCTGGGACTGTGCGAGCTTGGCCTGAGCCCCACCCGGCAGACCGCCCATACCGGGTAACTTGTCCATCAGTCCACTCAACCCGCCCATGGCCTGCATTTGTTGCATCTGATCACGGAAGTCGGCCAGATCAAAGCCCTTGCCCTTTTGCAGCTTGCGGCTCAGTTGCTCTGCCTTCTGCTTGTCGATCTTGCGTTCAGCTTCTTCGACCAGGCTGAGCACATCGCCCATACCCAGAATGCGAGAAGCCATGCGCTCAGGATGGAACGGCTCCAGCGCGTCCAGTTTTTCGCCGACGCCAATGAACTTGATCGGCTTGCCCGTTATGCTGCGCACCGACAGCGCGGCGCCCCCACGTGCATCGCCATCCACCTTGGTGAGCACCACACCGGTCAGGGGTAGCGCTTCACCAAAGGCACGCGCGGTATTGGCCGCGTCCTGACCCGTCATGCTGTCGACCACGAACAACGTATCTGCCGGATCAAGTATTTGATGCAACTCTTTGATTTCCTGCATCATTTCATGATCAATGGATAAGCGGCCCGCAGTATCCACTATCAGCACATCGTAAAAACCACGCCGCGCCTCGGCCAGCGCCTGTTTGGCAATCAACGCTGGTTTCTGGCTGGTTTCGCTTGGTAAGCAATCCACACCAACGCTCTCAGCGACACTGCGCAATTGCTCAATCGCGGCTGGACGATAGACGTCCGCACTCACGACCAGTACGGTCTTTTTCTGCTCTTTAAGGTAACGCGCCAGCTTACCGGTGGTCGTGGTTTTGCCGGAGCCTTGCAGTCCCGCCATCAGTACCACGGCAGGTGGTTGGGCGCGAAGTTCAAGCCCGGCGTGTTCATCGCCCAGCAGCTTGACCATCTCACGCTGGACTACTGCCACCAGTGCCTGGCCGGGGGTCAGGCTTTGCAATACCTCAGCCCCTACGGCCTGCCCTTTCACATCCTCTATGAACTGCTTGACTACAGGCAGAGCCACGTCGGCTTCCAGCAAGGCCATACGTACTTCGCGCAAGGCCTGACTGATATTGTCTTCAGTGAGGCGCCCCTGGCCACGCAACTGCTGCAGGGTGTGACTCAGGCGATCAGTAAGGTTCTCAAACATGTGACACAGGGGGGAAGAAAATCGGGTTGTGAATGTTATCACAGCGCCTACCAGGAATTGCCTGATTGCAGGCTTGGGCTTGCCTTCCAGCTATGCGATGATGGCGACCGTTTCCTTCATCCGACAAATGGCACATGAGTCCGGAACTGCATAGCCTGGTTACCGCCCTGAGCATAGCGTTATACGCGGCCTCCGCAGTCGGCCTGGCTGCCCACGGAGCTTCAAGACGCTGGCCGGGCTTTATCGCGCTGGTCGCGCTACTGTTACACGCGGTAGCAGTACGCGAAGACCTGGTAGTCGACGGGGCCATCTATTTTGCCTTTGCTGCCAGTCTTTCGCTTTTCATGTGGCAATGCGCCATGCTCACGTGGCTCTTTACGCTGATCCGGCCTATCGGTCATCTAGGCGTCATTATTTACCCACTGGCGGGCGCAAGTGCGGCCCTTACCTGGCTGCCTGCTTCACCACCTACCAGCAGTTTTGGCGGGGGCTGGCCCTTGGGTTTACACGTGCTGCTGTCACTGCTCGCCTACGGTCTTTTAACCATCGCCGCCCTTCAGGCACTGGCATTATTAATGCAGGACCGTGGCCTAAGACAGCATCAAGGTCCGGCCTGGGCAAAACACCTGCCAGCCCTGGAAACCATGGAACAGGTACTATTCCAGTTGATGGCGATGGGGCTGTTCCTTCTTTCGCTTTCGCTACTCAGCGGCCTGATATTTGTTGAAGACCTGTTTGCCCAGCATCTGCTGCACAAAACGGTATTGTCCCTGTGCGCCTGGATCGTCTTTGCAACCTTGCTGTGGGGCCGCTGGCAATTTGGCTGGCGTGGACGCAAGGCCATCAACTGGACACTCGGTGGCTATGCCAGCCTCCTATTGGCCTACTTTGGCAGCAAGTGGGTGCTGGAAGCACTGCTCGGGACACCCTGGGGCTAGTCAGGCTGTCTGGCTCGCTCGGGCGGCACCAATCACTATTGCAGCGCAAAGACCGACGCAGAAGAAACCGTTTTGTAAAACACCGCGCAGCTTTCTTGAGGGGAGGAGTCAGCATTTCACTCCGCGCCAAGCCCCTGAATTAACCCGACAGACTTGACTATCCGCGTACCGTCCCTACATTAGAGCCTTCATACATAAAATTATCCTTACTTGGACGCCATCCCCTTACCGTTTTTATACGGTCTCCTTGCCTTACTGATTGTCCTATCCGGTTTTTTTTCGGGCTCTGAAACAGGCCTGATGACCCTTAACCGCTATCGGCTACGGCATCTTCAGCGTAGTGGGCACGGTGGTGCCAAACGGGCAGCCAAGCTGCTGGATCGGCCGGATCGGCTGATCGGCGTAATCCTGTTTGGCAACAATCTGGTCAATATCGCCGCCGCATCTATCACGACACTGATCGGTTACCGCCTGTATGGCGACGTGGGCGTCGCTATTGCCACAGTTGTACTAACGGTGATTATCCTGCTGTTTGCCGAGGTCACCCCCAAGACCCTGGCTGCCATTCATCCCGAACGCATCGCCTTCCCGGCCGCTTATGTGTACGGCCCGCTGCTGCGCCTGTTTTACCCCGTTGTTTACATCATCAACCTGTTGGCAAACGGCCTGTTGCGCCTGATTGGGGTGACACGTGAACAGGCTGCCGAGCATAGCCTGAGCACGGAAGAACTGCGCACTGTTGTCTCCGAGGCCGGCGCCATGCTGCCGCGCCGTCACCAGAAGATGCTGCTGAGTATTCTTGATCTGGAGAATGTGACGGTCGAAGACATCATGGTGCCGCGCAACGAGATCATGGGTATCGATATCGAAGACGATTGGGACACCATCCTGGCCATGTTGTCGCGCAATCAGCACACCCGGCTGCCCCTTTACCGCGGCAGCATTGATGAACTGGTTGGCATCGTACACCTGAGGCGTGCGCTGGGATTGCTGGCCGATGATCGCCTCAACAAGGACACGCTCCTGGGCCTGGCCCGCGAACCCTATTTCGTACCGGAAAACACGGCGCTGAACCAGCAACTGGTGAATTTCCAGAAACGCAAACGCCGCGTCGGTTTTGTCGTGGACGAATACGGCGACATCCAGGGCCTGGTGACCCTGGAAGACATACTGGAAGAAATTGTCGGCGAGTTCACCTCGGAACCCGCTGCACGCACCAAGGAAGTTGCGCGCCAGCCGGACGGCAGCTACCTGGTCGAAGGCAGCATTAATATCCGTAGCCTGAACAAATCCATGCAGTGGTCATTACCGCAAAGTGACACCGGTCCGAAAACGCTCAATGGACTGATCCTTGAGCATCTGGAAAACATTCCGGAAACGGGCACGGGGCTGCGAATCGGCAACTACCGGTTTGAGATTGCCGACACCAATGCGAATGCGGTCAAGACTGTGCGTATCATTCCGCCGACCGGCAAGCCCAGCAGAAAGCGCAGCAACAAAGAAGCCCAGTAACTGCCTTTATCTGCCTGCAGGAAGGCACTCTGAATTCAGATCAGCTCCATTGCCTGGCTCAGGCGATCAACCGCCAGCACTTCGAGTCCCTCGATAGCCCGCCTCGGGGCATTGGCCCGTGGCACAATCGCGCGCTTGAAGCCATGCTTGGCGGCCTCTTTCAAACGCTCCTCGCCGCCCTGCACGGGGCGTACTTCACCCGACAGGCCAAGCTCGCCGAACGCAACCGTGTCGGAGGCAATTGGGCGGTCACGCAGGCTGGACAGGGCTGCCAGCAGTACCGGCAGGTCTGCAGCCGGCTCGGTTACTCGCATACCCCCCACCACGTTTACAAATACATCCTGATCCGCCATCGCCACACCGCCATGCCGGTGCATGACGGCCAGCAACATGGCCAGGCGGTTAGCATCAGGGCCGAGTGTCACGCGGCGTGGATTATTGAGATGAGACTCATCAACCAGGGCCTGCACCTCGACCAGCATCGGCCGACTTCCCTCTCGCGTCACCATCACGACCGAGCCACTGACCGGCTCTTCATGTCGTGACAGGAAAATAGCCGATGGGTTGCTAACTTCTTTAAGGCCGCGATCCGTCATCGCAAACACGCCCAGTTCATTCACCGCGCCAAATCGATTCTTGGCTGCCCGGATCACGCGGTAACGATTGCCGTGGTCCGATTCAAAATAGAGCACTGTGTCGACCATATGCTCAAGCACACGTGGTCCGGCAATCACACCTTCCTTGGTCACATGACCGACAAGAATGACGGCCGTGCCGGTCTGCTTGGCCATGCGCACCAGTGCAGCGGCCGATTCGCGTAGCTGTGAAACAGAACCAGGTGCGGAAGTCAGCTCCTCGCTGAATACGGTTTGCACCGAATCAATGACCAACAGCTGCGGCTTCGCCTGCACTGCGATATCCAGGATGCGCTCCACGCAGGTCTCGGCCAACAAGCCCAGATCCGTCTCGGGTAAACCGAGGCGCCGTGCGCGCAGATGCACCTGTTCAAGGGACTCCTCACCGGTGATATAAAGCGCCGAGAGTTTTTCCTGCAGGGATACCAGCACCTGCAGCAAGAGCGTCGATTTGCCAATCCCGGGATCACCACCCAACAGGATGACGGAACCCGGCACCAACCCACCCCCCAGTACGCGGTCCATTTCTGCCAGGCCACTGGGAATACGGGGCGTTTCGCTCAGGGAAACATCCTTGAGCAGGCGAACCTGGGTTTCACCGGCATAGCCACGCGCCCTGATGGCGCCCCTGCCCTTGGCGCTGGCCGCAGGCGCCGCCACCCCCTCTATCAGGCTATTCCACACCCCGCAGTCCGGACACTGTCCGGCCCATTTGGGTTGCTGGGAGCCACATTTCTCACAGGTGTAAACAGTCTTGGTCTTGGCCATATCGGTTCTGGCATTCCTGATGCTGCACCCTTACCATCCCGTCAGGGCGAACGACGTTAATCTATTGCAGGGAGTTTACATGGAACCCGCTTACAAACTTGCGCTGGCCTCGAGCGGCCTTTTTTTGCTGGTCGGTATGCTGACCGGCACTTGGAAGTATCTTGCCATACGCGCCAGCGACAAGGCGGAAGCGCCCTACTACGTCAGCATCGCGCACCGCACCGCGCTGATGTATGCCTTTGCCTGCCTGGTGCTGGCGGAGATCGGTCGCCATAGCGCCTTTAGCCAGTCGACGGACTTCTGGGCCACGTTGTTTCCGATTCTGTTCTTTGCGCTCGCAGTGGGCATGTATGTCATCCACGGGATCTTAAATGACACCGACAACCAGCTGCGTAAGCCACACCGCCTGGGGCCCGCAACGCTGCCCGGTTTTTTCATCAGTGCCTTCATGTGGGCACTGATTATCGCCGAGACTGGTGGCTTCGCGACCCTGCTCTACGGCTGCCTGCAGACCCTGTATTTCACCCCTTAAAGCGACACCTTTTGAGCAGCCTCGCGCCCTTCGGCCTCGTTGACGAAGGCCAGTAGCACGCCACCGGCTATGAACAGCACCAGTATCGAAAGTATCCCGGCCCGCGGGCTTCCGGTCAGTACTGCAACCCAGCCAACCAGTAGTGGCCCAATCACGGCCGCAAACTTGCCCAGCATGTTGTAGAAGCCGAAAAACTCGGCCGCCGCGTGAGCAGGTATCAGACGTGAGTACATTGAGCGTGACAGGGCCTGCACGCCGCCCTGCACCAGGCCGATTGTGATCGCCATGGCATAGAACTCCGCCACATTGTCCAGAAAATAGCCCCAGAAAGTGACGCCAACATATACCGCCAGTGCCACGTACAGGGCCTGCTTGGTACCAATGCGCCCCCCCAGCCAGCCGAACACCAGCGCGGCAGGAAACCCGACGAACTGGGTGATCAATAGTGCAACGATCAGGCTATTGGCTTCAAAACCCAGCGCCAGACCATAATCCACCGCCATGCGAATAATGGTGTCGACCCCATCGATGTATAGCCAGTAAGCCAACAGGAACAGAAAAGTCATGCGCAGGCTGCGAATCTGTCTGAAAGTGGCTGCGAGTTGGCTGAATGCACCGCGCACAGTCTTCGACCAGTGCAACTCTGAACGACGCCCGGACTCGCGCACGTTCACGAACAATGGGATAGCAAACAAAAACCACCAGGCGGCCACCGTCAGGAAGGACACGCGTACAGCGGTAGCTGCATCCCCCAGGTGAAAGAAATCCGGCTTAAGCGTCATGGCCACATTGATGCCAAACAATACGCCGCCGCCCAGATAGCCCAGCGCATAGCCCAGGGCCGATATGCGATCACTGGTCTCAGGCCGTGAGACATCAACCAGCAAGCTATCGTAGAAGATATTACCGCCGGCAAAGCCAACCGTGCCCAGTACCAGAAAGGCCAGTGCGGCCATCCACTCGCCCTGACCTACCCAATACAGAGCGGCTGTTCCAACCACACCCAGCATCAGAAAAAACCCCAGAAAGCGTTTGCGGGCGCCGCCAGCATCGGCCACCGCGCCCAGCACAGGGGCCATGACCACGATCAGCAGGCTGGCCAGTGAATTGGCTGCACCGAGATGCAAGGTACTGGTCGCCGCATCCGCCCCCGCATCCCAGTACTGTTTGAAAAAGACGGGAAAGAAGCCGGCCATCACGGTCGTAGCGAAGGCCGAATTGGCCCAGTCGTACAAGGCCCATGAAACGACGCTCCGGCGTGGAACTGCGGCATTGGTCTGGTTAGTCATTTTTTATTCAATATCCCGGGAAAGGACAATCGCGTCTTCTCGGCCATTCAAGGTCGGGTAATAGCCCTTGCGACGCCCGATCTCGGTAAAGCCCTCTTTGCGGTAGAGCATCAACGCTGCACGGTTGGATGGTCGCACCTCGAGAAACATAATATAGGCATCACGCTGGCGGGCCTGTTCAATCAGGTGACCGAGCAGATAACGTGCCATACCACTGCGTCGGCAGATCGGAGCCACACAAAGATTAAGCAGATGAGCCTCCCCGACGGCCGCACTCATCAGGCCGTAACCTCGTATGGCCAAGGTCCCCTCGGTCAGAACCTGACAGGCATAGCCCATGTTCAGGCAATCCTCGAAAATACCGCGCTTCCAGGGAAAGTCATATGAGACCTGTTCAATGTCCAGAACCTGCGGCAAGTCGGCAGACGTCATGGAACGCAGTCGCCACAGATCGTCCACCACCGCGCTCATCTTTATCAAGCCTTCGAGAGCAAATCACGCGCCTGTTTCAGGTCTTCCCAGGCCTTGCGCTTCTCGCCAGGGCTACGCAGAAGGTAGGCCGGGTGATAGGTCACGAGCAAGGGGATTGCCCCTGGCCCGTAATGATGAAGCTTGCCCCGCATGCGACCAACCGGTTCATCACTTGAAAGGAGATTCTTGGCGGCCACGCCACCCACTGCCAGTATAAGCTTCGGCTTGACGAGTGCGATCTGGCGATCGAGGTAGCCGCGACAGGCGGCCGCCTCCCCGGGTAAAGGGTCTCGATTATCGGGTGGCCGACACTTCACAATATTGGCGATGTAAGCCCCTTGCTGATCAGCAGAAGGCTGGCGCGCATAATTGATCGCCTTAAGCATTGCATCCAAAAGCTGGCCGGCCGGACCAACAAAAGGAATACCCTGCCTGTCCTCCTCGGCACCGGGCCCTTCACCGATCACCAGCAGGTCAGCTTCCCGTATACCCACCCCAAACACGGTCTGGGTTCGAGCCTCGCATAAGCTGCAAGCGGTACAGGCCTTGACCCGTGCTTCAAGCGCTTGCCAGTCCAGCGCAGATAAGTCTTCTGTTCCAGCGTCCGCGGCCGGGGGAACTGTATGACCGGGTTCCGGCTCGTGGGACATATCCGGCGAGGCCTGACTTGCCAGGTTTGCTTTTTTGACTATGGCAGGTGGTGGTTCAGCAATAGCACGATCCAGGGCTGACTCCAGACTGGGTTGCGCATTCTGGGTTCCGGCATAAACCGTGCTGTCTGGCAGATCGCTTTCAATGCCAGGAATGACCGCCTCCGCTTTTGGTTCGGAACGGTCTGGCAGGTCCCGCCGCCGCCACTGGGTAATTCCCATCGCCTTGAGATAAAAATGTCGAGTGCTTGCATTCATGGCGTAAGCCTAGGGCGAATCCGGATAAAACGGAAGCATCAAACAGCGGACTAAAAAGAAAAAGCCCCGGTTATTACCGGGGCTTTCAGCATGCTGGCATACCTTAGTCAGACAGCATCCATCTGTGGATGAGTCCTGCCTGTCGGCGTCTGCAAGCGGTTCAGCGCATTCAGATAGGCCTTGGCCGAAGCGATGACAATATCGGTATCCGCACCCTGTCCGTTCACGATGCGCCCGGCCTTGTTCAGTCGCACAGTCACCTCACCCTGGGCATCGATACCCTTGGTGACATTGTTGACGGAGTACAACAGCAACTCGGAACCGCTGTGAATGATTTTTTCAATGGCGGCGTAGGCGGCATCTACGGGTCCGCCGCCCGCGGCCGTTGCCGATTTCTCGACGCCGTCGACACTAATGGTTATGTCTGCTTCGGGCTTAATGCCGCTTTCGCATGTAACCTTCAAATGACGCAGCTGTATCCGTTCATCAACACCGGCATGGGTGGCCTCTGTCACCAACGCCTGGATATCCTCATCAAAGATATCTTTCTTGCGATCGGCCAGATCCTTGAAACGTGCAAAGGCGTCATTCAGCTCGACCTCGGAAGTCAGTTTGATGCCCAACTCTTCCAGTCGTTGACGAAAGGCATTACGTCCTGAATGCTTGCCCAGCACCATGCGGTTTGCGCTCCAGCCCACATCTTCGGCACGCATGATCTCGTAAGTCTCACGACTCTTGATCACACCGTCCTGGTGGATACCCGCCTCATGGGCAAAGGCATTGGCGCCAACGATCGCTTTATTTGGCTGTACCGGAAAACCGGTTATTGACGACACCAAACGCGAGCAGTTCATGATCTCGGTCGTATTCAGGCGTGTATCACATGGAAACTCATCCTGCCGGGTACGCACCGCCATCACCACCTCTTCCAATGAGGCATTGCCTGCCCGTTCACCCAGGCCATTAATCGTGCACTCAACCTGACGCGCACCATTTAATACGGCAGACAACGAGTTGGCCACCGCCAAGCCCAGATCGTTATGGCAATGTACTGAAAATATGGCCTTGTCCGCATTTGGAATGCGTTCACGCAAATCACGAATCAGCGCGCCGAACATATGCGGCAGCGTGTAGCCCACCGTGTCCGGAATATTCAAAGTCGTGGCGCCAGCGTCAATGACCGCTTCCAGGATGCGGCACAGGAAATCCGGATCGGATCGTCCTGCATCCTCCGGGGAGAATTCCACGTCATCGGTAAAATTGCGTGCCAGCTTGACTGCTTCGACGGCGGCCTTGACCACCTCATCCGGCTGCATACGCAATTTTTCACGCATGTGGATTGGCGAGGTTGCGATAAAGGTATGAATACGCGACCGTTGAGCCGGCTTCAGGGCTTCAGCGGCGCGTTCAATGTCCCCCGGGTTGGCACGTGCCAGGCTACAGATGGTGCTGTTCTTCACCGCTCCGGCTACGGCCTGAACGGATTCAAAATCACCGGGGCTGGCGATTGCAAAACCGGCTTCGATCACATCCACGTTCAGGCGTTCCAGGGCCTTGGCGATACGAATCTTCTCCTCCTTGGTCATGGAGGCGCCGGGGCTTTGTTCACCGTCGCGCAGCGTGGTGTCAAAAATAATTAAGGGTTCCTTGCTCATTACAAACTCCGTTTACCCGGCGTTCCTGACGACGGGTGATAAATTCTGGGTTTGGCGGTTATCGGCCCCACCTGGCCATAGTGTGTTCTGCCCTCAGGGCAGAAGTCGGGCGGCAAGGAGACACCCGGAAAATACAAGCATCAAGCCACGGACGGGCGCACAGGAAACAGCCGCCGGAAAGGCAGCCTGTTCAGTCATCAGGATGTGATGCGTATCGTCCATAGGGCGAAATATAGAGCAAGGTGGTGTCTGTGCCAAGCATCAGGCCCGTGTTTTCAATACACCACGCAGGTACTTCACCGGCCCCCAGATGATGTAAACCATGAAAACCGCGAACAATACGCGCGGTGGATCAAACCATACCAACATGACTGCCAGCACCATGACCAGCAAATAGGTGAACGGCACATGTTCCCCTAGTTTGATCTCCTTGAAGGTCGGGTACTTGATCATGTCGGCCACCATCAAGGCACCGGCAGTGAGCGTCACAATCAGTGAAACGATGACCCAGGTTTCGCCCGAAAAACCAAAATCGAGCATGACCCACACATAGCCCATGGTCATGGCGGCGGCAGAAGGACTCGGCAAGCCGAAAAAGTAGCCCTTCTCGCTTTTGTCCGGTTCGATGACATTAAAACGAGCCAGACGCAGCGCCGTCATGGCGACGTAGAAGAACGGCACCACCCATGCAAGCTGCCGCCCAAAGCGGCCGTAGTCAGCCAGCTCGTGCAGGCTCCACTGGTACATCACCAACGCGGGGGCAAGACCAAAAGCCACCATGTCAGCCAGGCTGTCGTATTCCTTGCCGAAGTCGCTCTGGGTATTGGTCAGGCGCGCCACACGGCCATCCAGGGCATCCGCCAGCATGCCAAGAAAAATAGCGATCACTGAATGCAGATAATGCCCGTCGATAGACGACATGATGGCGAAAAAGCCGGCGAATAAGGTGCCTGTGGTAAACAGGTTAGGCAGCAAATAGATGCCTCGACGGCGCTGTCTTTCACCAATGGACTGGTCAGTCTCGTCGCCGTTCATCCTCTTCCCCTTGGAACTGATTTTCATAAGTCTGACACGACAGCGCCCCGACCGCGAGGCCAGGGCGCCCTGTAAGTAAAGTAGCCGTAACTAGTTCTTTTCTTTATCAACCAGCTTGTTGGCACTGATCCACGGCATCATCGCGCGCAGCTTGCTGCCCACCTGTTCGATCTGATGCTCACGTGCGTGACGTCGACTGGCTTTAAGAACCGGTTGTCCGGCCTGATTCTCAGCGATGAACTCACGGGCAAACTTGCCCTGCTGAATGTCTTTCAGGACACGTGCCATCTCGGCCTTGGTCTCGGCTGTAATGATGCGCGGGCCCGTGCTGATATCGCCATACTCGGCTGTATTCGAGATTGAATAGCGCATGTTGGCTATGCCGCCCTCATACATCAGGTCGACGATCAGCTTCAGTTCATGCAGGCACTCAAAGTAAGCCATTTCAGGTGCATAGCCCGCTTCGGTCAACGTTTCGAAACCAGCCTGCACCAAGGCAGTTGCACCACCACAGAGCACGGCCTGCTCGCCGAACAGATCGGTTTCAGTTTCTTCGCGGAAGTTAGTCTCGATGACACCCGCGCGCCCGCCGCCATTGGCAGAGGCATAAGACAGGGCAACATCCTTGGCCTGACCCGAAGCATCCTGATGCACAGCGATCAGGCTCGGCACACCGCCGCCCTGGGTATAGGTCGAACGCACCAGGTGGCCTGGACCCTTGGGCGCGACCATGATCACATCCAGGTCCTCGCGCGGCTGAATCAGTTCAAAATGAATATTGAAGCCATGCGCAAAGGCCAGTGCAGCACCCTGCTTGATGTTGGGCTCGATCACATCGTTGTAAATGCGCACCTGGTGCTCATCCGGCGCCAGAATCATGACCACGTCTGCCGAGGCAGTGGCGTCGGCCACTTCTGCCACGGCCAGGCCCGCGGCTTCTGCCTTCTTCCATGAGGATGAACCCTTGCGCAGGCCAACTACCACGTCCACGCCTGAGTCCTTCAGGTTATTGGCATGGGCATGGCCCTGGGAACCATAACCAATAATCGCAACCTTCTTGCCCTGGATCAGGGACAGGTCAGCGTCTTTGTCGTAATAGATGTTCAAGCTCATTTGAATCTCCGTGGGAAGGCTTGCTAGGGAAGCACCCAGCTAATCAATAAACAGGATGTAAATATTATTCGGTCAATCTGAGAACCTGGGGCCCGTGGGCAATCGCTGCGGCGCCACTGCGGACCACTTCCAGAATTTCGGCCAAGCCTGATAGTTCCTTGATGAAATCATCTACTTCCAGGCCTGTACCGGTCACCTGAACGGTGTAGCTATCTGTCCGTTCGTCTAAGACCTCGGCATTGTAACGGGCCGCGCATTCACTCACTTCGTCGCGCGTCAGCTCGTCCAGTCTCAGTTTTATGAACAACAGTTCGCGTTCAATGTGGTCACCGCGTGTCATGTCAGCCATATCCACAACGTCCACCAGTTTGGCCAGTTGCTTGTTCACTTGGCTGATAATCTCGTCAGAACCCGTCGTCACCATGGTCAGACGTGACACGGTTGGATTCTCGGTGGCGGCCACGCACAGCGACTCAATGTTATAGCCACGCGATGAAAACAGGCCAGCCACGCGTAATAGCGCACCTGCCTCGTTTGCCATGAGAACTGAAATGATGTGTCGCATCGCGCTGATGATGAACCGTGCCAGATCTTGATCTTGGCCCGGCAGGATTGCCGAAGCCGAAAAATAGCGCGCAAAGGTACTGTTTCCGCACCTGAAAATCAAGAAAAAGTGCTTATTTCGGGTGCATGAACAGCGTTTGAGGGCTAAACTACGCGGCTATTTTTCCCGGACCGGCGATTCAGCGCCATAACTGCAATGACCGAAGACCACGAGCAACAGATCAATCACCCACTGGCAGGCCACACGATGACCGGTTCGGAAATCGTCGTGCAAGTACTTGCCGATGAGGGCGTGGATACGATCTTTGGGTACTCCGGCGGCGCGATCCTCCCAACCTACGATGCCGTGTTCCGCTACAACATCGAACACAACGATGCGATGCCATTGATCGTGCCGGCCAATGAACAGGGCGCCGGCTTCATGGCAGCGGGTTATGCACGCGCCTCTGGCAAGGTAGGCGTGGCAATGGTGACTTCAGGCCCTGGCGCCACCAACACGGTGACCCCGGTACGCGACTGCATGGCTGACTCCACGCCTATCGTGGTGATCTGCGGCCAGGTGCCGACTGCCGCCATCGGTTCGGATGGCTTTCAGGAAGCGCCTGTGTCCAACATCATGGCCTCGGCCGCCAAACATGTTTTCCTGGTGACCGATCCCCAGAAGCTTGAGGCCACCATGCGTACGGCATTTGAACTGGCACGTACCGGGCGCCCCGGCCCGGTTGTGGTGGACATCCCGAAGGATGTCCAGAACTGGCAAGGCTCATTTCAGGGTGCCGGCAAACTGCCGGTGCCCGGCTACCGCCAGCGCATGGCGGCAATCACCAACAGCAAGCTGAGTGATGAAAAGTGTGAGCATTTCTTCCGCATGCTGGGTGATGCCAAACGTCCGCTGATCTATGCCGGTGGTGGCGTAATCAATGGTAACGCCAGCGGCGAACTGCGGGCTCTGGCCAACGAATATGGCATCCCGATAGTGACCACGCTGATGGGCATTGGAGCCTGCGATACGACTGATGACCTGTCGTTACACATGCTGGGCATGCATGGCACTGCGTTTGCCAACTACGCCGTGGACGACTGCGACTTTTTGATCGCAGTCGGAGCGCGTTTCGATGATCGCGTGGCCGGCGTACCGGACAAGTTTGCACCCAAGGCAAGGCATATCGCGCATCTGGATATCGACGCCTCGGAGATAAACAAGGTCAAGGCCGTGCAGTGGAATTATGTGGGCCTGCTGGCACCCGCCCTGAACAAGCTTCTGGCGCATGGCCGCAGCGCGCAATTCAACGTGGACTACAGTGGCTGGCATAAGCATATTGCCGACCTCAAACGTGAGTACGCGATGAATTACGATCGCGACAGCGACATGATTCAGCCCTATGCGGTAATTGAAGAAATCAACAAGCTCACAAGAGGTGAGGCCATCGTGGCAACCGGGGTGGGCCAGCACCAGATGTGGGCGGCGCAGTATTTCGATTTCAAGAACCCGCGCCAGTGGCTGACCTCGGGCAGCATGGGCACCATGGGCTTCGGGCTGCCGGCGGCGATCGGCGCGCAGTTTGCCTGCCGCGACAAGCTGGTCATCGACATTGACGGTGACGCCTCGATTCGCATGAACCTGGGTGAACTCGAGACCGTGACCACCTACGGCCTGCCGGTCAAAACGGTGGTGCTGAACAACTTCGGTGACGGCATGGTGCGCCAGTGGCAGAAACTGTTTTTTGCCGGCCGCATGTCGGCTTCCGACAAGTCACTGCATAAAAAAGACTTCATCAAGGCAGCCGAGGCTGATGGCTTTGAGTATGCAGTGCGGCTGGACAACAAGGCCGATCTGCCACGCGTGATCAAGGAATTCGTGGACTTCAAGGGCCCCGCGTTCCTGGAAGTCATCATTGATCCCGATGCCGGCGTGTATCCGATGGTGGGACCGGGCATGAGCTATCGCGAAATGATTACCGGTGACCATATTCCGAGCCGCGGAGAACACGAAGTCGAGCAACCCAGCTCATCAGAAATGTTCTAGTCTCAGTCCGGACAACAAAAAAGCCCCGCTAAGCGGGGCTTTTTCATGCCTGGCCTAAGACTAGTCAGGGTCCGTTACCGCGCCCTTGCTCGCGCTGGATACCAGCTGCGCATACTTGCGCAAAACGCCCCTTTTAGGCGTTGTCTGCGGCGGCGTCCATTCGCTGCGGCGACGTGACAGTTCGGCCTCATCGACATTTAACTGCAACAACCGCTGGTGGGCATCAATGGTGACGGAGTCGCCATCGCGCACCAGCGCAATCGTGCCACCGACAGCGGCTTCCGGGGCCACATGCCCCACAACCATGCCGTAGGTACCCCCGGAGAAACGGCCGTCTGTGATCAGGCCCACGGCATCACCGAGCCCACGGCCGATAATCGCCGAGGTCGGCGCCAGCATCTCGCGCATGCCGGGACCACCCTTGGGGCCTTCGTAGCGGATAATCACGATATCGCCCGCCTGTACCGAATGATCCAGAATGCCGGCCATACAGGCTTCTTCTGAATCGTAGACCCGCGCCGGACCGGTCATCACCGGCACCTTCACCCCGGAAATCTTTGCTACCGCACCATCGGTCGCCAGGTTGCCGCGCAGCACCGCCAGGTGCCCCTCTGCATAGAGGGGGTCGCTGATAGGCCGGATAACGGTTTGTCCCGCGGGTGGATCAGCCGGCACATCGGCGAGTAACTCGCTCAGCGTCTGGCCAGTTATGGTCATGCAGTCACCATGTAACAGACCGTTGACCAGCAATATCTTCATTACCTGCGGGATACCACCAGCCTTGTGCAAATCGGTCGCGACGTATTTACCGGAAGGCTTGAGATCACAGAAAACGGGCACCTTCTTGCGAATGGCCTCAATATCATCCAGAGATAATTTCACCCCAGCGCTATGCGCGATAGCCAGCATATGCAGCACGGCATTCGTGGAGCCGCCTACCGCCATAACCACGGCCAGGGCGTTATCAAAGGCTTCACGGGTCAGAATATCGCGGGGTAGTCGCTGCGCCTCGATCGCCTCAGCCAGTACGGTTGCCGATTGCGCCGCACTCTCGGCTTTTTCGGCGTCTTCTGCTGACATGGTGGAAGAATACGGCAGGGACATCCCCATCGCCTCGAATGCCGACGACATGGTGTTAGCGGTATACATGCCACCGCAGGAACCGGCACCCGGGCAGGCGTGACATTCAACTTCCTTAAGGCGGGCATCATCAATCTTGCCTTCGTTATGCTGGCCAACAGCCTCGAAAGCGCTGACCACGGTCAAGTCTTCGCCCTTCAGCTTGCCCGGTTTGATGGTGCCACCATAAACGAAGATAGCCGGAATGTTCATGCGCGCTATTGCGATCATCGCACCCGGCATATTCTTGTCGCAGCCGCCAATGGCTATCACGCCATCCATACTCTGGGCCTGCACGGCAGTCTCGATAGAATCGGCAATCACCTCCCGTGAGACCAGCGAATACTTCATCCCGGGCGTTCCCATGGAAATGCCGTCACTGACAGTAATCGTGCCGAACACCTGGGGCATGGTACCGGCTTCAGTCAACGCCGCCTCGGCTCGTCCGGCCAGCACATTAAGGCCCATGTTGCAGGGCGTTATGGTCGAGTAACCATTGGCAATGCCCACGATAGGCTTGGCAAAGTCCTCGTCCTGATAGCCCATGGCGCGCAACATGGCGCGATTGGGCGTGCGTTCCACACCCTTGGTGATAGTCTGACTGCGTTGATTAGCTGACATGGTTTCAAACTCTTGAAAAGAAAAATCCCTGATCAATGCAGGGATGTAGCCGACTCAGTCAATGGATTTGACTGGAGCTTGCCTATATTATCCAGCGATTCTGGAGACACCGCCACTTTTCGTCATGGGTAAATAACACCAACCCTGATAAATGGAAGCAGGCACAGGGGACCGATTTCACCATGAGCGAACTCACACCAGGATCTGCGGAGGCGACAGGTCACGCAAACTCACATCTAAAATCTTGTCTGCGCTGGATGTGGGAGCATGCGGGTTACCTGGCCGTGCTTGGCGTCTTAGTTTTTATCTGCTTCGAACATGACTCAATCAGCCGCATGGG
>JBFKKS010000028.1:0-17857 GCA_041630955.1 Nevskiales bacterium | reverse complement strand
TTCGTCGACATTGTCCGCATTGATTTTTTTCAGAGGGCTGTAACGCTGTTCATCGTAGGTGCGCCCGTGGCTCATCCAGTTGCCTGGCTCCTTGTCCGCCTGCGACAGGCGAGCCATTGAGACGGCAGCCGCATTTTCTTTAGTGTTCTTTGCAGGTTTTTGCTGACGGTCACAAGCCGTTAGAGAAGTTGTCAAAAGGTAAATGACTACCGATGACAATATAGTGAGACCGACTTTTTTCATTGCCCCCTCCCGTTGACAGACAATGCTGAGCATTATCTTGAAGACTGAGAGGGACTATCCCAGAAGTGCAATCCATGGGCAATCGGAGCAGACAAGGCATGCCATTAAGTTTTTAACTGCTGGAAAGCATTCCTTCACGTTCGATAAATTCAACGATTGCCGAAAGAGAGGTGCCGGTCTTGAGGTCGGTCATCACGAAGGGGCGCTCACCACGCATCTTGCGTGCATCATGCTCCATTACTTCCAGTGAGGCACCTACATGGGGTGCGAGGTCGGTTTTATTGATAACCAGCAAGTCGGATTTGGTGATGCCGGGCCCGCCCTTACGCGGTATTTTCTCACCACCCGACACATCTATCACGTAAATAGTCAGGTCTGATAGCTCAGGGCTGAAGGTGGCAGCCAGATTGTCACCGCCAGACTCGATGAATATCAGATCCAGGTCGGGGAAGCGCTTGTGCATGCGCGAGACCGCTTCCAGATTGATCGAGGCGTCTTCCCTAATAGCGGTGTGTGGGCATCCGCCCGTTTCAACACCCATGATACGTTCTGCGGGCAGGGCATTGGCAGCGACCAGAAGACGTTCATCCTCACGGGTATATATATCATTGGTAACCACGGCCAGGTCGTAGTCTTCACGCATCTGTTTGCACAGGGCCTCGACCAGGGTGGTCTTGCCCGAGCCTACAGGCCCGCCGATTCCTACACGCAGAGGGTCTTTCCTGGGGCCTTTATCAGCAAGGAGGGTACTCATGTTGGGTTAACTCCGGAAAAGTCTTGAATACTGGGTTTCGTGTTGACAACAGGACAGCGCAAACCCGGGGGCTTGATTGCTTAAATCCTCATCTGCAAGTGTGGCAGCGCGCTGACCGATCTCGGGTATGAAGAGACGTACTTGAAAGAGTAGTTTCTGCCCGGCCGCCTGGCCCATGGGCAGGGATTTCATTGCCGCCATTATTTGATTCTCTGCCCAGGCAAAGAGATACGCATTCAGGCCGTTTTCAGAAGTTATTTGCCACTGGTGACAGGCCCAAACGTGTGCAGTGATAAAAGCAGGAGTTTCAATTGCCGCGGGCAAGGCCAAGTCCAGGCTTTCCAGCCAGCGCGCGGCTGAATAACCCATCTGATGAGCCTCGGCGCTTAGCTCTGCTGTTTCTCTGGTTACTAGATAATCCTCGTTCCAGTTATTGGCTGCTTCGTGGTTATGACATGAGAGCGCTTCATACAGGCGTAGCCAAACCGGTGCTTCATAGCAGCCGAGGACCAGCTTCAGGCAGTCGGTGATCCATTTGCCAGCTGTCTCAGCATCGTGGATCAGGCCTGAATCGACAGCATTTTCCAGCCCCTGAGAATAGCTGAAGGCACCAACCGGAAGATTGGGGCTGGTTAGTTGCAGCAGTCCCATCAGTGCCTGCTGTTCATTACGGGATGCCGACATTAGTGGCTGTGCGCCTGGCGTGACAGTTGCTCGCCGAGGCTGCCTCCGTCGTGGTCGTGATCATGACGATGGCCGCCTCCATAGGCGCCGGATTCAGGCTGAAATGCAGCCTCAATTTCCTTCACGCAAAGGCCAAGTCTTTCAAGCATTTCCTTGAGCACTGGATCCCGCTCCAGCTTCAACATTTCGGGGCTCAGTTCGAGGGGTATATGACGGTTTCCAAGGTGGTAGGCGCCTCGCAGTAAATCAAAACTCGGGTCAACGGCGTCGGAGCACGCGGTCACGGCATAAAGCGGTTCACAGGCAGCTTGTACAGATATATGCGTACCATCAGTACTTATCAGAATCTCGCCGGATCGTAGCGGCTCTGTGCCCCTGGGCAGTTGTAAACCGACTGGCTGACCGTCGGTGGTTATGGCGCGAAAGCGAGTGCGGCAACGTTGGGCATAGGAGAGTACCAGTTGCAGCGGGGATTGCTCGCCGAACTCAGCGTGATTCTGAGTAAAAGGTTTTGAATTAACAATGAGCATGGCAGGTTAAAACAAGAAGTAACGCTGTGCTAAAGGCAGTTCGCTGGCGGGTTCACAGGTTAGCAGTTCGCCGTCGGCGACGACTTCATAAGTTTCCGGGTCAACACTGATATCTGGTGTCAGCTCGTTATGCACCATATCGGCCTTGGTGGCAGATCGACAGTTGGTGACGGCCGACAGGGGTTTCTGTAGTCCATACTGCTCAGCAATATTTGCATCCATGGAAGCCTGCGAGACAAAGGTCAGCGACGAGCGGGTTAGTGCGCCGCCCTGGGCACCAAACATTGGGCGGTAATGAACCGGCTGTGGTGTTGGTATGGACGCATTGGGGTCGCCCATTGCGGCGGCCGCTATGCTGCCTCCCTTGATCATAAGATAGGGTTTTACGCCAAAGAAAGCCGGTTTCCAGACCACCAGGTCAGCCCACTTGCCGACTTCGATTGATCCTACCTCATGCGCAATGCCGTGGGTGATGGCGGGATTGATAGTGTATTTGGCGATATAGCGTTTCACGCGGAAGTTGTCATGCCTTGCAGGGTCACCGGCCAGCGACCCACGCTGCACTTTCATCTTGTGAGCAGTTTGCCAGGTGCGATTGATGACCTCACCTACACGCCCCATGGCCTGGCTGTCCGAGGCAATCATGGAAAACGCGCCCAGATCATGCAGGATATCTTCAGCCGCGATGGTTTCCTTGCGAATGCGGGATTCGGCAAAGGCAACATCTTCGGCTATGGAGGCATCCAGGTGATGGCAGACCATCAACATATCCAGGTGCTCATCCAGCGTATTGACCGTATACGGGCGCGTGGGATTGGTTGATGAGGGCAGTACGTTGTTTTCCCCGCAGACCTTTATGATGTCCGGCGCATGGCCCCCACCCGCCCCTTCGGTGTGGTACGTGTGAATCGTACGGCCCTTGAAGGCCGCGATAGAGGCTTCGACGAAACCCGATTCGTTCAAGGTGTCGGTATGGATAGCGACCTGCGTGTCGGTTTCTTCGGCTACTGAAAGACAACAATCGATGGCAGCAGGTGTTGTGCCCCAATCCTCATGAAGCTTTAGGCCCAGCGCACCGGCAGTGATTTGTTCTCGCAGTGCTGCAGGTCGGCTTGCATTGCCCTTGCCAAGAAAGCCCAGGTTCATCGGATGGGCGTCGGCTGCCTGCAGCATCCGCTGTATATGCCAGGGGCCTGGGGTGCAGGTGGTTGCAAATGTGCCAGTGGCCGGTCCTGTGCCACCCCCGAGCATGGTGGTGACGCCTGACATCAAGGCTTCTTCTATCTGCTGGGGACAGATGAAATGGATATGTGAATCGATGCCGCCGGCGGTGATAATGTGACCTTCACCAGCAATGATCTCTGTTCCAGGCCCGATGACGATGCTGACATTGGGTTGGATATCGGGGTTGCCGGCTTTGCCAATCGCACTGATGCGGCCATTCTTGATGCCGATATCCGCTTTAACGATTCCCCAGTGATCAATGATCAGGGCGTTGGTTATCACTGTATCAGCGCAATCTTTCGATTCACGTTGAGATTGCCCCATACCATCGCGAATAACCTTGCCCCCGCCAAACTTAACTTCTTCTCCGTAGGTGGTGAAATCTTTCTCTACTTCAATGAAGAGTTCGGTATCCGCAAGGCGAACACGATCCCCTACAGTTGGGCCATACATTTCGGCATAGGCCTGCCTGCCAATCTGATGACTCATGATGGGTCCCCGGTTGGGGCTTTATCCAGCGGACCGGATATCAGTGCATTGAAGCCCCATACGATTCGTTCACCGGCCAGTGCCACCAGTTGTACCGTGCGGCTCTGCCCGGGCTCAAAGCGGACTGCTGTACCGGCAGCTATGTCCAAGCGGTAGCCGCGGGCCATGGAACGATCAAACTCCAGTGCTGTATTGGTCTCGAAAAAGTGGAAATGCGAGCCAACCTGCACAGGACGGTCACCCGTGTTGGACACTGTCAACCTCTGAGTGTCGCGCCCTGTATTGAGTTCGATCTCGCCTTCAGCCGCGAGGATTTCTCCGGGGATCATGAGTGCTCCTCATTGGATGCGTGGGGGGCGGGGCGAATAGGGGTGTGCACCGTGACCAGTTTTGTGCCGTCAGGAAAAGTCGCTTCAACCTGGATGTCGTGAATCATCTCGGCTACACCCTCCATGACATCTTCCTGAGTCAGCAGTGTGGTGCCATAGCTCATCAGTTCGGCCACTGTGCGGCCATCCCGGGCACCTTCCAGAATGGCTGCCGTGATATAGGCCACTGACTCAGGGTGGTTGAGTTTTACACCGCGGTCCTTGCGCCGCTCAGCCAGTAATGCTGCGGTGAATATCAGCAGCTTGTCTTTTTCGCGTGGTGTTAATTCCATTTTCTTATAACTCGCTTATTCGCTTTGGTCAGGTCGCCCAGATGCGTGGTGGCATGGCAGCACGTCCGCAAAGCGCCGGACGTAGACATGACCATAGTGCAGTCATCGCCTTGTGGGTAGATTCAACATCGTGGGCCAGCGTGCGTGCCAGCAAGAGTCCATTGTCCATACGGGTTAAGCCGATCATGACACCACTGATGTTAATAGCTCTACAAGCCTCGATGAGAGAGTCATCTGCTGCCATGCCCAGTGCCCAGAGGGTGGCGCTGACATGTCGATCACGCCAACCGATAACGGATTTCAGTAAGGGGTCACTGCCTTCCAGTGCTACGCGCTCGTGCCAAAGTAGTTTGCCCTGCCGGTTGATTTTAATGCTTTGACGCAGGCGCCCCTGTTTGAAAGTTTCACCACTCTGGCGCCGGCCGAGAACTGTCATTTCCCAGCCGCAGGTGCTGCCGCGCTCATGGCAGTTCACACTGATACTTTGCCTCGTACGAGCGCCATCAAAATAAATGGACTCCTGCGGCAGCCACTCAAGATAGGCGTTATCGCCTATGGTCATTTGTATATCTTGCTCAGAGATGGCGGTTTGGCAGCGATACCATTTGGTCGCACCGGGCGTCGTCAACTGTATATCAGCGGCTGGTGCCACTGACACATCGATCTTCAATTGATCCCCAGCTGCGATTCCGCCTGGCGGGTGAATGATAAGCGCTTGGGCGCATTGTGGTCCTTCCGGATACAGAAGTTTTTGTATTCGCAGTGGTCCAAAATGGTGCGATTGAGCCAGTATTGTGCGCCCGGCACGGCTCTCTATAGAGAGTTTGAGTTCGGCAAGCCATTGCCTCTGTGTTACATGTTGGTGCAAAGCTGTCATGAAACAGGCTTATTCAGTGCAAACGACTTGATGATTGAACTGAACGCCTTAATGCCTTGGCTGCCCGCTTTTAGCAGGAGCCCATGTTCTTATCGCGATCGTGCCGAGCCAGATCAGCGCGCCTGCGAGCAGGCCCATGGCCACAGCATGGGTAGCCAGATGCCAGAGTCCATGTGACATGGATAAATCAGCATGCCCGGGGTGGGCACTGGTCAAGGGTGCATGGAATACCAGGCAGGTAGCTAACATTGCAGGTATTGCTTTTATTGACGGTCGTCGAATCATGGCGTGCTCCCAAAAATGCAGTTTGAAACGAGCAATTAGTATGCCACCTGATTGCGCGCGTCGAAGTCAAAAGAGCGTCATCAACTTAAATCAGGCTTGGCACAACTATTGCACACATCCCCCCTGCAACTAACAACAGTTTTTTCATGGCCAAGGCCAAAAGGGAGGATTCACCATGACCTATTCCCGTTCGAGGGTATTTAGGCACATATACAAGCCAGTGCAGATGGGTATTGCGTTGGCTCTCAGTACCGTCATGACGAGCGCCTTAGCTGAAGTTGAATTGGCACCTAAGGTTTCGGTTGGGGCGGGCGCCCGTGCAAGCTTTACCAGTACGGATGTGTCGGCTCCAAACGGCGACAGCAAGGATTTAAATCTTGACAGTCTTCGTCTGTACATCAACGGCGGCATCACTGACCAGCTGAAGTTCACCCTCAATACCGAGTATGACAATGCTTCCAATGAAGTAGAGGTCATGGACGCCATTGCCCGTTTTGAATTTTCCGAGAAATTCAATATATGGGCAGGGCGCTTTTTGCCACCTAGTGATCGAGCCAACCTGTACGGGCCTTATTACGCAAACCACTGGGGTGTCTATCGTGATGGCATCCAGGATGGCTATCCTTTCATCTTCCAGGGCAGGGATAACGGTATTGCCTACTGGGGTGATTTTGGCCGGGTAAAGATTTCTCTGGGTGCGTTTGATACCCCGGACACGGTCGGACCCCAGCCAAGTGGGGAATCGGACCTGCTGACAGCAGCACGCCTGCAGATCAACTTCTGGGATCTGGAGCCGGGTTACTACCTGAACGGCACCTATTACGGCGAGAAGGATATTTTCTCGATTGGTCTGGCTGGCCAATCTCAGGATAGCAACACGGCCGCGACCGCGGATGTGTTAATAGAGACCAAGCTGGGTGGCGGTGTGATCACCTTTGAAGGTGAATACGCCAGTTATGACGAACTGGGAGGCTATGGCATAGCCCCCGTGAGTGATGGTGGTTACGGGCTTGCCGCTTATCTGTTCCCGCAGGTCGTGAACCTGGCTGGCATTCCGGGCCAATTCCAGATTCTGGGGAAATACGCTGTAGCAACACATGAGACAGCCGGTTCGTTTACTGATCAGGATACAGCCGAAGTCAACCTGAACTACATCATCAAGGCCTTTAATGCCCGCGTGAGCCTGTTCTGGGTAGATACGACTTTTGATGGTCCCGCAGGTACAGACTCCACCCAGATTGGTTTGGGTTTGCAGTTCCAGATTTAAGACTACTGTTGAGAGAAATTACAATGATCAAGCGAAATTTCATGATTCGAGGCGCTATTCTTGCGGCGGGCATCAGCCTGTCTGGTCTGGCGCAGGCAGCTGACACCATCAAGGTTGGTGTGTTGCATTCACTGTCGGGCACCATGGCTATCTCCGAGACGACGCTGAAGGACACGGTCCTGATGCTTATAGACGAGCAGAACAAAAAGGGCGGTGTACTAGGCAAGAAGCTGGAAGCTGTTGTCGTCGATCCGGCTTCGAACTGGCCGTTGTTTGCCGAGAAAGCCGAGCAGCTGCTGGTCAAGGATAAGGTAGACGTGGTTTTCGGTTGCTGGACTTCCGTATCCCGCAAGTCGGTTCTGCCTGTATTTGAAAAGAACAATGGCCTGCTTTTCTATCCAGTGCAGTACGAAGGCGAAGAATCTTCACGTAACGTGTTCTATACCGGAGCAGCTCCGAACCAGCAGGCGATTCCAGCAGTGGATTACCTGATGAATGAGGTTGAGGTTAAGCGCTGGGTGCTGGCCGGTACCGATTATGTCTACCCCCGCACAACCAACAAGATCCTGGAGGCTTACCTTAAGGCCAAGGGTGTCAAACCCGAAGACATCATGATCAATTACACGCCATTCGGTCATTCCGACTGGCAGTCAATTGTTTCAGATATCAAGAAGTTCGGTTCGGCAGGCAAGAAAACAGCCGTGGTTTCGACCATCAACGGCGATGCCAACGTGCCCTTCTACAAGGAACTGGCCAATCAGAATATCTCTGCTGAAGACATTCCTGTCGTCGCCTTTTCAGTCGGTGAAGAAGAGCTGGCCGGGCTGGACACCAAGCCACTGGTTGGACATCTCGCTGCCTGGAATTACTTCATGTCGATTGAAGATAAAGCCAATGCGCAGGCAATCAGTAGCTGGCACAAGTACATCAAGAACCCCAAGCGTGTATTCAACGACCCGATGGAAGCACACGTGATCGGATTCCGTATGTGGGTTAAGGCTGTCGAGAAAGCCAAGACCACAAATGTGGATAAGGTCGTGGACAGCATGATTGGTATCAAGGTGCCGAACCTGACTGGCGGTACGGCTGAGATGCTGCCGAATCACCATCTCACCAAGCCTGTATTCATCGGTGAGATCCGTGAAGATGGTCAGTTCGACGTCGTCTGGAACACTAAGGGTGAAGTACCAGGCGATGCATGGTCTGATTACCTGCCAGGCTCCAAGGACATTCAAGCGGACTGGGTTTCGCTCAAGTGTGGCAACTACAACAGCAAGAAGAAGACCTGTTCAGGGCAGAACTACTAGCCTTGTTTATGCAAAGCCCCGGGTATTGGCTCGGGGCTTTGCTATTTTGGATTGAGCCATAACCAACAATGACTAAATTCGACGGTCAACCAACGGGTCTCGGATGCTTCGATTAAGCCTGATCCTCTACCTGTGCCTTATTGGTGCCAGTCCGGCCATAGCGAGTACCCAGGGGCCGCAAGACCTGGATGTTCAGGCGGTCACCGAGTCTACTCCGGCTCAGGCCGGATATGCGGAGCAGGTTGCTCGGTTGGCTACGGCAAATTATCGTCTGAAAGAAGCCCTTATAGCCGAAATCGTATCGGCGCCGACACACCACACGAGAGCATTACTGGAAGCCTTTCTGACCAATCGGTTGTATGTTTCCGATACCACTGATGCGATCCTGATCAAATCTGACGACGAAGAGGATGCTCAACTGATTGATGCGGTGTCTGGTGAAACCATCGGTCGGGCAGACGGGGCCGGCATTTCCAGGATACGCACGAATAATCGTCTGAGAAAAGCCCTCAAGGGTGCACTTGCGCAGCTTAATCTCAATGATGCTGATCCAGCCTTGCGGCTGGCCGCAGTCAACGAACTCTCACGCAGCATCGATCCAGTCACCATCAACGCCTTGCGTTCCCGTTTGGAGATTGAGAGCGAGCGCTCCGTAATCAAGGCCATCGATACGGTGTTAGCTGCAGTAGACCTTGATAGTCGGGATCCTCAGGTAAGGCTGGCAGCCGTTAATCGGTTAGATGGTGAGCTCAGCCCTGAAATTTTTAGCCGGCTCAAAAGCATGTATCAGCCGGATAGTAATGGGGTGATCCTTGAGCCCGATGCAGATGTGCGCAAGGCAGCCCGCAGGGTAGCTGAGAATATCGGTTTCTGGCGAGATTTTTATGGCGCCATCGAAACGCTTTTCTTCGGCCTGTCGCTTGGCTCAGTGCTAGTGCTGGCTGCGATCGGCCTGGCTATTACGTTTGGCGTGATGGGTGTGATCAACATGGCCCATGGCGAACTCATCATGCTGGGCGCCTATACGGCTTACGTGCTACAACTGCTGCTGCCGAATCACACTGCATGGGCATTGCTGCTTTCGATCCCTGCGGCATTTCTGGTGGCTGGCCTAGTCGGAGTGGCTATCGAACGCGGAATAGTTCGGTTTCTCTATGGACGGCCGTTGGAAACCTTATTGGCGACTTTCGGTTTGTCGCTGATCCTGCAGCAGACAGTGCGCTCGATTTTCTCGCCCTTGAATCGCTCGGTCAGCAGCCCTGATTTCATGAGCGGCACACTGGTGATCAATGACGCACTGTCACTGACCTATAACCGGCTTTACATCATTGTCTTTACGCTGATTGTATTTGCATTGCTCATGCTGATCCTGAAACGGACATCACTGGGTCTGAAGGTGCGTGCCGTATCTCAAAACCGGCCCATGGCCCGTGCCCTGGGTGTTCGCGCAGACTGGGTCGACGCAGCCACGTTTGGCCTTGGCGCAGGTATTGCAGGTGTAGCAGGCGTAGCCTTGTCACAGCTGACCAATGTGGGCCCTAATCTCGGCCAGTCCTACATTATTGATTCGTTCATGGTGGTGGTGTTCGGGGGCGTGGGCAACCTGTGGGGCACATTGATTGGCGGCCTCTCACTTGGCGTGGCCAATAAACTTCTTGAACCATTATCCGGTGCTGTGCTGGCCAAAATTCTGGTGTTGGTTTTTATTATTCTCTACATACAGCGGCGACCAGGCGGGATGTTCCCCCAGAGTGGCCGCTCAGCGGATAACAACTGATGAACGAGCATCCATCCGTCATCATGCGATTGTTAAGCCGTGATCGTGCCAGCCAGTGTTTTCTGGGCGTTTTATTGGTACTGACCGTTGCTGTGCCGATATTGCATCTTGCGGTACCGGAAGGTTCAGCACTGCATATTTCCAGTTACACGGTTACCTTGATAGGCAAGTACCTATGCTATGCGTTGCTGGCGATTGCAGTTGATCTCATCTGGGGTTACTGCGGAATTCTCAGTCTCGGACATACGGCCTTTTTCGCGCTGGGAGGGTACGCCATGGGCATGTACCTGATGCGCCAGATTGGTAGCCGCGGCGTTTACGGTAACCCCGAATTACCAGACTTCATGGTCTTCCTGAACTGGGATTCACTGCCCTGGTTCTGGTACGGCATGGACCAGTTCTGGTTTGCCATGATCATGGTCGCCCTGGTCCCCGGGCTATTGGCATTTGTCTTTGGGTGGCTGGCCTTTCGGTCGCGCGTAACAGGTGTATACCTTTCCATCATTACACAGGCGCTGACATATGCCCTGATGCTGGCTTTTTTCCGGAATGAAATGGGTTTTGGGGGGAATAACGGCCTGACCGACTTCAAGGATCTGCTTGGCTTTGATCTCCGTTCGCCAGGTACGCGAATAAGCCTGTTTATTGCCAGTGCAGTGGGCTTGGCCCTTGGATATATCAGTTGCCAGTACATCGTGAAGTCACGATTGGGCAGGGTTATCGAAGCGATTCGAGACTCAGAAAGCCGGGCTCGCTTTATTGGTTACCGGGTTGAAAGTTACAAGCTCTGGCTGTTTGTTTATTCGGCAGTCCTGGCCGGCGTAGCGGGCGCACTTTACGTGCCCCAGGTAGGCATCATTAATCCTGGTGAATTCAGCCCTATCAACTCGATTGAAGTTGTTATCTGGGTTGCCGTAGGTGGTCGGGGCACTTTGTATGGTGCTGCTGTGGGCGCAGTGCTGGTGAACTACGCTAAAACCTACTTCACGGATGCATTACCGGAAGTCTGGCTGTATGCGCTGGGTGCTCTGTTTGTCCTGGTGACTATATTCCTGCCGCGCGGGATCGTCGGTCTGATCAGGCGGCCGATACGGGGAGCGATATGAATCTGCCCAGGCTGACTTTCCCCCCAAAGATGTCTGAATCCGGTAAGGATCGCACCCAGCGTGCGCCCAGTAAGTTGCTGGATCTCAGCCACGACGTGATTCTTTACCTTGAAGACGTCACAGTCAGCTTCGATGGCTTTAAGGCGCTCAACCACTTGAATTTGTATGTGGAGCCGGGGGAGCTGCGGTGCATTATTGGCCCCAATGGTGCTGGCAAGACCACCATGATGGATGTGATCACAGGTAAGACACGCCCGGATTCAGGCTCTGTCTGGTTCGGTCAAACGGTTAATCTGCTCAAGATGAGCGAACCCGAAATCGCTAATGCTGGTATTGGGCGAAAGTTTCAGAAACCCACCGTATTCGGTAGCCATACGGTATTCGAGAACCTGGAACTGGCAATGGCAGGGGACAAGACCGTATGGCGAACACTCACTGCCCGGCTGACTGGTCAGCAAATTGACCGTATTGATGAGGTCATAGGAATTATAGGTTTAACGAACCACCGTGCGGACATGGCGGGCGGTCTGTCACATGGACAGAAACAGTGGCTGGAGATCGGGATGCTGCTCATGCAGGATCCGGAATTATTACTGGTAGATGAGCCCGTGGCCGGAATGACGCCCCAGGAAACCGAACGCACGGCGGAACTGCTGGTATCGCTGGCCGGTGATCATTCCGTGGTGGTCGTGGAACACGATATGGCCTTCGTGCGTTCGATTGCACGCAACGTGACGGTTCTCCATGAAGGGTCGGTCCTTGCTGAAGGGCCAATGGAAAAGGTTCAGGATGATCCCCGCGTGGTCGAGGTTTACCTGGGAGAGGCACATGATTGAGATTCGTGGCCTGAACCAGTTTTACGGCGGCAGCCACACGCTATGGGACATCGATCTGGACGTGAAGGCTGGGTCCAGAACCTGTCTCATGGGGCGGAACGGTATGGGCAAAACGACGTTGCTGAAATGCCTTATGGGATTGTTGCCCGTTGAATCGGGGACGATTGCTTTTGATGGTGAACCTATTCACAAGCGCGTGGCGGAGCAGCGTGCCAGATTGGGCATTGGCTACGTGCCACAGGGGCGAGAAATATTCAGCCAGCTAACAGTCGAAGAAAATCTTCGCATGGGGAGTTTTACCGGGCGCGGTCAGGGGAAATCCCTGGATCGAATATATGAAATATTTCCCGTTCTCAAAGACATGAAGCGCCGACGTGGAGGTGATCTGTCCGGTGGCCAACAACAGCAACTGGCTATTGGACGCGCACTGGTTCTGGATCCCAGGATGCTGATCCTGGATGAGCCTTGTGAGGGTATTCAGCCCAATATCGTTGCAGAGATCGGGGATTTACTGCTTTCTCTTAATAACGAGTTGGGCCTGACGATTCTGATTGTGGAACAGAAACTGCCATTTGCACGACGTGTAGGTAGTGACTTCTGCGTGCTGGACAAGGGGCGTGTCGCCGTCACGGGTGCAATTGATGCGCTTACTGATGAGGTAGTTCAGGCCCACCTGACTGTTTGATTAAAGATTCACCAGCCGGGCAGCCAGGATCGCCTTGATCAGATCCTCTGGCACATCTGCCGGCGGAGGCGCCTCCGGGGTTGCCAATAGGCGCTTCTCAAGTGCAATAGTGAGCCGGTATCCATGCAGATAGGCGCGGCAGGCTTCGCAAAGTTTTAAATGACGCTCAAAGATTTTTAGCTGGCGTGGTGGCAGTGAGCCATCCAGGTAATCACAGATAAAGGCATCAAGTTCCTGACAGGTGATCATGCCTGGCATACGCCGCATGATTACTCCCATCATTTGCTTTACCTGTTGTTTCATTGTGTCCATGTTTACAGCCCATCCTTGAAGACTGGTTCGAGCAGGGTTTTCAGTGCTGTTCTTCCGCGGTGCAGGCGAACTTTGACATTGGCCTCACTGATCTGAAGTGCACTGGCAACTTCTGACGTGCTCAGTTCTTCGATGTCGCGCAGTTGCAATACGATACGGTAGGCTTCAGGTAGCTGGCTGATGGCCATCAGCACAGAGGCGCGCAGGTCTGCCTGTTCCAGGATTTCACCCGGCGTCGCTGACAGACTGGTGGGCGGGTTGAGTCGGTGGCCTTGCGGCGCGTATTCGGTTTGAAGGTCGTCAATCGATTGTTCTTTAAGCCGCTTGGTCTTGCGCAGTCGCATCAGTGCTGTATTGACCACGATTCTGTGGAGCCAGGTCTTGAGCGACGCGTTGCCCTTGAATTTATCGATGTGGCGGAAGGCGTTGATGAAGGTGTCCTGCACGACATCATCGGCTGTGTCTCCATCGCTCACGATACGCAGCGCCAGACCCCGCATCCAGCCGATGTGTTCGCGCACCATCTGTTCGGCAGCACTCTCAGAGCCGCTACGGAGTTGTTCGAGTAGTGTCTGTTCGCTGTCGTCTGCTTGCACGTTTAAGCCTTTGTGTCCGATACGGATCATATCGGTAAATCGATACCCGCTGTAACTGCTAGCCGGGCTTTGGCATCGAATCCGCATCAAAGTTCTTCAACAGGTAGCATCTATGCAGTTCATTACCCGGCAACTGGTGCAGGCTCAGCGTCTGATGGATCGTCTGAACCCTTTCGATGCATTGGCGCCGTTATTGATACGTCTGTATCTGATTCCGATTTTCTGGATGGCTGGCACACAGAAGCTGACTCATTTTGAAGATACTGTGACCTGGTTCGGTAATGCCGAATGGGGATTGGGATTACCCTTTCCCTACTTGTTGGCGATGCTGGCAACTTGGACGGAAATCCTAGGCGCAGCAGCGTTGCTGCTGGGAGTGGCAGTACGCTGGATGGCGGTGCCGCTGATGTTTACCATGTTGATTGCTGCAATCACAGTGCACCTGCAAAATGGCTGGCTGGCCATTGCGGAAGGCAGCGGGCCTTTTGCCTCCGAGCGTACTGAGGGAGCAATTGTGCGTCTGAACCGGGCCAAAGAAATCCTGCGCGAACACGGTAACTACGAATGGCTGACCGAGAATGGCAGTCTGGTCATTCTGAATAACGGGATCGAATTCGCTGCAACCTATTTCATCATGTTGCTGGCTCTCATGGTGACAGGTGCCGGACGTTACATTAGCTTGGATTACTGGCTTCGGCGTCGTTATATGCGGCCTCAGTCGGCCTAAGGAATTACCAGTATCTGGGCGGTGGTGGTAGTTCCGTTTTACAGGCGCTGCACAGGTGATGCCTTTTATAGGCATTGTTTTTCTTGCCACAGTTCTTGCAAGCGATCATGACGGGCTTTTCGCGTACCAGTTCGTATACGCGAGAATGGGTGCCAGTCGCGAGTCCGGCCTTCATGAATTTCTGCACGACTTGCTTATGCTTGTCGCTGGCGAGGATACGATCCATGTCCTCGAGCGATTCCCAGGCCGAGAGGGTAAAACCGGATGAAATGCCCTGCTCATTGGGCAGCTTGGCACCGATGATGCCGGTCACAAACCCAGGGCCATCAGCCAGATCCTCCAGGACTTCACGGGTCACCGTGGCCGCCTCAATAAACTGGTCTGGGTCGTCGGCTAACAGCCAGGTCATGCCGATTGCACCCGGTGGTGCTTCGTTGCCACGATTAAGCCGGTAGAAGGCGCCGAAGTCAAAGTCACCCATCTGCTGCGGGATGATAAAGCCCTGGAAACCGATGGCCTCACCAAAGGCCTTCTGGTCAAAAAAGTTGGTTACCAGCGGATCGCCATTGTCGTTGAACTCAATGCAGAGGCTGCCCTCCAGTGCGATGCGTTTACCGGTTGCTGTGACACTCTCGAAACCCAGGTCGCCCGGCAGGTCGCCCGCGTTGGTGCCATGCAGGGTATAACGCGTGCTGACGATGCCATCGCCCGCCGCCAGCGGGCTGGTCAGCTCGAATTGCAGATCGGGAAAGGCCCTCAGCAGCATGTCGGCATGTGCGCGCAGGGCGTCACCGGTGATCTGCGACCGACTCAGTGGGTCACGATAGTTACCGGTTGAGGTCAGCTTGAGGATGGCATCCACATCATGGCGGTTCCAGGCATCCAGATAGCGATCCGCCAGTGTCAGCATGCGCGGACCCTTAAGCAGTACGCCTGCGATGAGGCGAGCAAACAGTTGCAGCTTATGCATGATCAGTTACTGGCCTTGAGGTGCCGGGCGCCGACAAAGACGAGTGTGATCTGCATGACGACCGTAATCACGGCGATCAGGAAAAACACATAGGTCGCCGAATTTGCCAGCGTGCCGCCAAATTGGAGGCCATGCACACCAAACAGTGTGCCGATGATAAAACCGGCGCTGTTGAACCAGGCGGTGATGAGTACGCTGAAGACATACAGCTTCTGCTGTTGTTCGCTGAGCAATAGCTTGGCACCGACCAGCATGAATACCCAAACCCCCATGCCATTTATAATCAGGCCCATATGACTCCGTAACCAGGCACGGCTGCCTCCGGGCAGCTCGACGTCAATTTTTCCCAGGATTGGCCAGACTTCTATATGCCCCAGTAGCGAGAAGGTCAGCATCAGGCCGGCTACCAGCCCACCCGAGAAGATCAGTGCACCATGCGTGATCAGTTGTGCCTGCCTGGGTTTGGACAGTTCGTTAACCATAAGCACCCCCTGTTGAAGTGGGCTCAGGTTACAGGATTGCTTGCGGATTCAGAAAACGTGCATAAAAAAGGGCCGCAATGCGGCCCTTGGGTTCGGTGCAGGACGCCTAGAATTGTTCGGCATCCAGCGCCATCAGGGTTTGCGCCCCGGCCTTTACCTCGGCGACCAGCCAGGCTGTTTCGGGTAACAGGTAGGCGTAGTAAAAACGCGCCGTGGCCACCTTGGCAGTGTAGAAACCACCGCCAGTGCCTTCCTTCTCCAACGCTATCTTGGCCATTTGTGCCCACAGGTAGGCATACACCAGGTGGCCAATGATGCGCAGGTAGGGGAAGGCGGCCGCTCCGGCCTCGTCAGGATTTTTCATTGCTTTCTGGCCGATTTCAGCGGTCAGGGTCTGTACCTGGGTAGCGAGATCAGTGAGCGGGCCAAGAAATTCAGCCATCGCCTCGTTGCCTGAGTTGTCCTTGATGAAATCCTGGATTAGCTTGCCCAGCTTCATCAGCTTGGCACCCATATCACCCAGCACCTTGCGGCCCAGCAGGTCGAGGGACTGAACGCCATTGGTGCCCTCATAAATCATGTTGATGCGGGCGTCTCGCACGTATTGCTCCATGCCCCATTCGGCGATGTAGCCGTGCCCGCCGTAGATTTGCATGGCCTGGTTGGTGGTCTCAAAGGCATTCTCGGTCATGAAAGCCTTTACCACCGGCGTGAGCAGGGCAACCAGGTCACTGCATTCCTTGCGCACCGCCTCGTCCGGGTGACCATGTTCCTGATCGATCATCAGGCCGACCCAATAGGCGAAGGCGCGGGCACCCTCGGTGTAGGCCTTCTGGCTGAGCAGCATGCGGCGCACATCGGGATGCACGATGATCGGGTCAGCGGGTTTGTCCTTGAGTTTAGGGCCGGTCAGCGAGCGCATCTGCAGGCGCTCCTTCGCATAGGCCAGTGAGTTTTGATAGGCGACCTCACTCAGCCCAAGTGACTGGATGCCCACACCCAGACGGGCGCCGTTCATCATGACGAACATGGCCTGCAGGCCGCGGTTGGGTTCACCGACCATCCAGCCTTTGGCACCGTCGAGGTTGATTACGCAGGTGGCGTTGCCGTGGATGCCCATCTTGTGCTCGATCGAGCCGCAGGACACACCGTTCTTATCGCCCAGGTTGCCATCCGCATCGGGGACATACTTGGGCACAATAAACAGGGATATGCCCTTGGTGCCCTGCGGGGCATCCGGCAGGCGTGCCAGCACCAGGTGCACGATGTTGTCTGCCATGTCGTGCTCACCGCTCGAAATAAAGATCTTGCTGCCGGTGATCGAGTAGCTGCCGTCTGCATTGGGCTCGGCCTTGGTCTTGAGTATCCCCAGGTCGGTGCCACAGTGCGATTCAGTCAGGCACATGGTGCCGGTCCACGAACCCTCGATCAGCTTGGGTAGATACAGCGCTTTTTGTTCATCGGTTCCGTAGGCCACCAGGGCGGCATAGGCGCCGTGCGTCAGCCCCGGATACATGGTCCAGGCCTGGTTCGATGAGTTCAGCATCTCCTGCAGAACGTTGTTCACCAGTTCAGGCAGGCCTTGTCCACCATAATCCGGGTCGCAGGCCAGTGAAGGCCAACCAGCCTCAATATATTGGCGGTAGGCCTCCTTGAATCCATCCGGTGTGGTGACGGAGCCATCGTCATGACGTGTGCATCCCTGTTCATCGCCATTCTGGTTGAGCGGAAAGACCACCTCGGAGCAGAACTTGCCTGCTTCTTCGATAATCTGATTAACCATGTCAGCATCGATTTCCGCATGCTGTGGCATGCCCTTGAAGGCGTCTTCAACATTCAACATTTCATGCAGCACAAACTGCATGTCGCGGGTGGGTGGATTGTAAACAGGCATGGTGTTCTCCGAATGAGCACAGATTTATTGTCCCTTCAAGTTAAAACATACTGCAGCGTATGGAAACGGGCAAGTAGTTCGTGCATGTGTGCCGGTCTGGCAAGGATATGATCAGATGGAGGCGGCAGACATGAGATACTGGTTACTGGCA
>JBFKKS010000027.1:0-18105 GCA_041630955.1 Nevskiales bacterium | reverse complement strand
TCAAATGGAGCAGTGCCGGACTCGGTGTGGCAGGTGCCGCCGCCGGGCGCATGCTGCTGGGCGCAATGCTGGCAACGGCATTGGTCCTGCTGCTGCGAGTGGAGTTTCCTTGGCATGCCCGGGCCCAACGCGGCTATGCGCTGGCCAGCATTGGCGTGTTCGGGGCCATGAGCCTGGTGTACTGGAGCAGTCAGTTCGTTGCCTCTGGCCTGATCTCGGTGCTGTTTGGTTTGGCGCCGATCGTGTCTGGCGTACTGGCCTGGTGGATACTGGGTGAGCGGGATTTGTCGCCCTTGCGCGTATTGGCATTGCTGGGTGCAATCACGGGGCTGGGCCTGGTGTTCAGTGGGGAAATGAATGTAGACATCACCGCCCTGCCGGGTTTGCTGGCGCTGCTGGGCGCGACTTTTTTGTTTTCGCTATCGGCCGTGTTGGTGAAACGTTACAACAGCGGGGTTGATCCGCGAGCACATACCGCAGGTACGCTGCTGTATTCGCTGCCGGGTTATGCGCTGCTGTGGTTTCTGCTGGATACAGGGCAGCCGCTGGCACTGGATGCCCGTTCGATTGGGGCGACGCTGTATCTCGCCCTGTTTGGTTCGGTCGTGGGTTTCGTTGCCTATTTTTACGTGCTGCAAAGGCTGCCCGCGGCGACGACGGCCCTGATACCACTGATCACACCGGTGATGGCACTGTATCTGGGCAATGCGCTGGAGAGCGAGCAGCTCAGTAGCAAGGCTTTGTATGGAACCGGTCTGATACTGGCATCGCTGGGCGTTTATCAGTCGGCCGGCTGGTGGACGCGGCGACGCCTGACAGGCATGGCACAATAGGCGCCCCTTTTTCTTTCAGGCACCCATGTCCATAGTCACGCAAGATCGACGCGCCGCACAGACCCTCGACCAGCAACTCCCTGCGGTTGAAAGTCTGCAGCCGGTACTGGAACTGGCGCTGGACTCTGCCCGGGCAGCGGGGGCCACTGCCTGTTCAACCGGGCTGTCAGTCAGCACCGCGCTAAGCGTCAACGTACGCAAGGGCGAGGTGGAAACCGTCGAGTTCCAGAATGACCGGGATCTGGGCGTGACCGTGTATGTGGGGCAACGCAAGGGTTCGGCCAGTACCGCCGATTTGTCCGCGCCTGCGGTGCGTGAAGCTGTGGAGGCTGCCGTGGCAATTGCCAGGGTCAGTGGCGAGGACCCTTATGCCGGCCTGGCCGAGGCTGATCGCATGGCCAGCGAGTTCCCCGATCTGGATACCGATCATCCCTGGGTTCTGGATACAGACAGCGCCATTGAATTGGCAGTACGCTGCGAGGCAGCTGCCTTGGCCGATAAGCGCGTGACCAATAGCGATGGTGCCAGCCTGGACACCCGTCGTGGTCTGGGCCTGTATGCCAACAGCCATGGCTTCATGGGTTGGCGGCGGGGTACCCAGCATAGCCTTAGCTGTGCGGTTGTCGCCGGCGAGGGTGAGGCCATGCAGCGCGACTATTGGTATACCGGGGCACGACATCAGGCAGATTTGCTGTCGCCTGAGTCAGTTGGACAGATCGCTGCCGCCCGGACGCTGGCAAGACTCGGGGCACGGAGTCTGAGCACCCGCCAGGTGCCGGTGCTGTTTCCGGCCGAGCTGGCGCGAGGTTTGATCGGTAGTCTGGTGGGCGCGATCAGTGGTGGAGCGCTATATCGCAAGGCCAGTTTCCTGCTGGACAAGGTCGGCGAGCCGGTGTTTGCCGAGCATATCAACATCTACCAGAGACCCCGACTGCCACGTGGCATGGGCAGTGCCAACTACGACAGCGAGGGCGTGGCGACGATTGACCGGGAACTGATCGCCAACGGCGTACTCCAGGGCTACGTGCTGGGCAGCTATGCCGCACGGCGCATGGGCATGGCCTCAACCGGCAATGCAGGTGGTGTCTACAACCTGTGCGTTGAGCCGGGAAGCCTGGACCAGGCTGGCATCCTCAAACAAATGGGCACCGGCCTGCTGGTCACCGAACTCATGGGGCAGGGCGCCAACACCGTCACCGGGGACTATTCGCGTGGCGGGTCGGGATTCTGGGTGGAGAATGGCGAGATTACCTACCCCGTGCAGAACATCACCATCGCGGGCAACCTGATCGATATGTATCGCGCGATTGAGGCGGTGGGCAATGACATCGATACACGCGGCAATATTCGCAGCGGGTCAATACTGGTCGGCAAGATGACGGTGGCGGGGAACGCCCCGTCGGCGCTATAAGAGAATCAGCGCTCCCAGCCCCAAAAAGGCCGAGAAGCCCACCACGTCGGTAATAGTGGTGAGTACCACGCTGCCGGCCAATGCAGGATCGATATTCAGGCGCCGGAGCAGTAACGGCAGGCCGACACCTGAACCGGCGGCGATGATCTGGTTCAGCACCATGGCCAGTGCAATGACCAGTGCCAGCATCGGATTGCCGAACCAGACCAGCACGATTGCGGCCACGACCAATGCCCAGATCAGACCGTTGATGGTGGCGACGGACAACTCCTTAATCAGCAGCATGCGGGCATTACTGCTGCCGATATGACCCAGTGCCAGGCCTCGAATCATGAGCGTCAGGGTTTGACTGCCCCCGATGCCGCCCATGCTGGCTACGATTGGCATCAGTACGGCGAGGGCCACGACTTCCTCGATGGTGGCTTCAAACAGGCCGACCACACGCGCCGCCAGAAAGGCCGTGAAGAGATTGATACCCAGCCATACCGCGCGGCGGCGGGCACTGGCTACCACGGGTGCGAAGAGGTCTTCTTCTTCGTCCAGGCCGGCCCGGCTCATGAAGTTGTGTTCAGCCTCATCGCGGATGATATCGACCACGTCATCGATCGTGATACGGCCGAGCAGGGCGCCGTTTTCGTCAACCACCGGCGCCGAAACCAGATCACGATCCTCGAAATGTCGCGCTACCTGGCTGGCGGGAGTAGCGACATCCAGAGGGGTTGCCTCGCTGTCCATGATCTCAGCGATGCTCTTATCACCATCCCGGGTTAACAGGCGCTCCAGCGCTACCTTGCCCAGGTACCGACCGTAACGATTGACCACGATCAGGGCATCGGTGTTTTCTGGTAGGTCTCCGCGGCTGCGCAGGTAGCGCTGGACGACGTCTATGGTGACGTCTGGCCGCACGGTGACCGTGTCGGTGTTCATCAGGCCGCCAGCACTGTCTGACGGGTAGGACAGGATTGATTCCAGGCGATGGCGATGTTCCACATCCATGGAATGCAGCACCTGCTGGGTCAACGTTTCCGGCAGATCCTCAAGCAGGTCAGCCAGGTCATCGGTGTCCATGCCCTCGGTGGCGGCCAGCAGCACTTCGTCATCCAGGCGTTCAATGAGGCCGGCACGCACCTCATCAGACAGGTGCAGCAGAATCTCGCCATGGTCATCGGGATCGACCAGTTCCCAGACGATACGCCGCTTGGTAGGCGGAATGCCTTCCAGTAGCAGGGCGATTTCGGCCGGGTGAAGCGAATGCAGCATCGGCTGCAGGCGGCGCAGGCGTCCGGACTCCAGCGCACTATGCAAGTGCGCCAGGACGTTGTCGTTTACGTTGTCCTGGACGTTATCACTCATATTTGAGACCTTGTTGCCACGCCGGTGTGACAGCCAAGTAATTGGCTTATAACAAGAAGTTATAGGTTCTTCGGGCGTGCGTCCATTGTAGCGCGCCAAACAGGCTATACGGCAGCCTGGCAGAAAATATTCAGTTCAGCGGTGTTTTATGCCTCGGCGAGGACGTCGAGCAACTCGTGAATCTCGTTGAGCTCGGAACTTGCAAGGATGCGGGCTACCTGGCTGCGCAACTGTTCGATATTGCTTTGCATGATGATGCGCTTGACCTCCAGTATGCTGGCCGGATGCATGGAGAATTCGGTCAGGCCCAGTCCTAGCAGCAGTCGCGTAAAGCGCGGGTCGGAGGCCATCTCGCCACACATGGCGACCGGTATACCGGCCGCTGCACCACTGCGAATGCTCATGTGAATCAGGTTCAGTACAGCAGGGTGCAAGGGGTCGTACAGGTAGTTAACTTCATCATCCACGCGGTCGATGGCGAGGGTGTACTGGATCAGGTCGTTGGTGCCAATGGAGAAGAAGTCGGCATAGCGTGCCAGGATCGGGGCCGCCAGGGCGGCTGCGGGTACCTCGATCATGGCCCCCACCGGTACTTGCGCGTCGTAGGCGAGCCCCTCGCGGTCGAGTTCGGCCATCACCTCGGTGATTAGGTGGCGCGACTGTCGCAGTTCCTGCAGGTTGGAGATCATGGGCAGCATGATGCGAGCCTGTCCAAAGGCCGACGCGCGCAGCAGGGCACGCAGCTGCACGCGGAACATATCGGTTTCTTTCAGGCACAGGCGAATGGCACGCAGGCCCAGTGCCGGATTGCTGGTCGTGGGCGCATGGCTGCGGCTGCTGTCGACCTGTTTGTCCGCGCCCAGGTCGAGGGTGCGTATGGTGACCGGGCCCTTAACGGCTTCCAGTACGCGGCGGTAGGCATTGAACTGTTCTTCCTCGTCGGGTGAAGCCTCGCGGTTCATGTACAGGAACTCGGTACGGTACAGCCCGACACCCTGCGCCCCGGATTCCTGTGCCGCTGCGCTGTCCTCCGGCAATTCAATATTGGCCAGCAGCGTTATCTTTTGCGCATCCTTGGAAATGGCTGGCTCGGTCTTGAGCCTTGCCAGCATGCGGCGATAGCGCTGATCGCGCTGCTGGCGACGTTTGTAGAACGCCAATGCGGCGTCGTCGGGCCCTGCCAAGGCATGACCGGCACTGCCATCCACGATGATGCGTTCATCATCGGCCAGCAGGCGGCGGGCGTGATGCAGGCCCACGATGGCGGGTATGCCGAGGCTGCGGGCCAGGATGGCAGTGTGCGACAGGGGGCCACCGAATTCGGTTATATAGGCCGCGACGCCCTGCTGATGCAACAGGATGATATCGGCCGGCGTGACATCGTCCGCAACCACAATGCTGGGCAGTCGTCCCTTGCCATTGGGGGCGGTGATGGGGCGATCCTGTTTGAGCAGAATACGCTGCACCCGCTGCGTCACATGCTCGACATCGTCACGACGGGTGCGCAGATAAGGGTCTTCCATCTGGTCGAACACGGCTACCAGATTGTCACGCTGCATCTTCAGGGCCCACTCGGCATTGCAGCGATGTTCACGAATCAGGCCGTTGACCACCTCCGACAAGGCACTGTCCTGCAGCATGAGCAGGTGTGTCTCGATAAAGGCGGCAATTTCAGGAGGAGCGTTGGCCGGAATGCGCTCACGGACCTCGTTGAGCTGTTCGCGCGCCAGTTGTAAAGCGTGATTGAAACGGTCGACCTCGCCATCAATTGCGGCCGGCAGAATATTGAGTTCGGGTATATCGAGTTCGCCGCTGTGTACCTTGTGCACACGGCCAATAACGATGCCTCTTGAGACACCAATACCCGAAAGCCAGAGCGACATCTCTTACTCGTCTTCGTCGAAGCGGCGGTTGATCAGCGCCTCGATCCCATCCAGGGCGGCTTCCGCGTCGGCACCATCAGCAATCAGTCGCAGGGTCGTACCCTTTGCCGCCGCCAGCATCATCACGCCCATGATGCTCTTGCCGCTGACTTCACGACTACCCTTGGCGATGCGCAGGTCGGACTCATATGCCGAGGCCTCTGTGACCAGTTTGGCGGCCGCTCGGGCATGTAATCCCAGTTTGTTGATGATGGTTACTTCGCGCTCAATCAAGGTCTTTCTCCCCACAGACGATGCCCTGCCGGCCACCCTGTACTGCGTTATCGATCATGGCGTCGAGATCAAGTTTCGGATAGTTGAAAATGCGCACCAGCATCGGCAGGTTCAAGCCTGCGACAACACGATAATCGGGGCTTTCAGTGGCCGTGCGTGTGGCCACATTGCTCGGGGTGGAACCAAAGGCATCGGTCAGCATAAGTACGCCGGCGCCACTATTGAGTTGACGCGCCTTGATGCCCGCTTCCTTGATCAGCTGATCAGGATCCTGTCCGCGTTGAATATCGACGACATCGATGGCCAGCGGTGGCGGGCCGATCATCTCGGTTACCGTGTCGATCATATGTCGCCCCAAACGTCCATGGGTGACCAGTAATACCCCTACAGCCATAGTGCTCTCTTGTGTTGGTCTGAGTTCGTTTAGCGCGGCAGTCAATTCACGGCAACTCGGTGTGACGTACCGAGGTTTGTGGATACTGCTTGCGAAATTCTTCTGCCAGGCGCTCAACCAGGTACACCGAGCGATGCTTGCCGCCGGTGCAACCGATGCCAATCGTAACGTAGGAACGGTCGTTGGCGCGAAATCGCGGTAACCAGTCGTGCAGGAAGCGACTGATATCGTCTGCAAATTTGATCGTATCCGGCTGGGCCATCAGGTAAGCCTGCACAGCCTCGTCGCGTCCGGTTTGCGCACGTAACTCTTCCTGCCAGTGGGGATTAGGCAGGCATCGGGCATCGAATACGAAGTCCACACCATCGGGCATGCCGTATTTGAAGCCAAAGGACTGGAACAACAATGACAGGCCGTCGCCATCTTCACCCTGTAGCCGGTTGCGTACCATCTCCCTTAACTGGTGAATATTGGTGCGACTGGTATCAATGACCCAGTCAGCACATTCGGCAACCGGGCGCAGTAATTCGCGTTCCTTGTCGACGGCCTCGGTAAGGGGGACATCGGCTTCGGTCAACGGGTGTTTGCGTCGGGTTTCACTGTAACGACGCAGAATCACTTCGCGGTCTGCCTGGAAAAACAGCACCTGAATGTCGATGCCGGCTTCACGCAATTCAGCTATGCGCTCTGGGAACGCAGCAATTGTACGGCGATGAGCACGTGCGTCGATCCCGACCGCGAGCAAGGGGATGTCGTCGACATCGGCTTGTAATGTATCGGCGGTGAAATTTCCCAACAGGTTCATCGGCAGGTTGTCGATACAGTAGTAACCAAGGTCCTCGAGCATGCCGAGGGCCACACTCTTGCCTCCGCCTGACAGGCCACTGACCACGATAATCTTCAAGGCTTGATTTCTCCTGACATGGTATCGGCCTGGCGTTTGGCAAAGGCCTGGTCCGCGGCATAACCTTGTGCACGCAGAATATGGTCACGACAAGCGGCTTCCACCAGTACCGCCAGGTTATGCCCGGCCACGACCGGCAGGCTGATTTGCGGAATCAGGACTTCCAGAATCTCGCGTTCGCTTCGGCTGCCTGCCAGGCGATCCGCTGCCGGCAATGTGTTTTCATGCGCATGTTGCAAATGCACGATCAGTTCGAGTTTTTTTTGCTGGCGTACAGCGCTTTGACCAAACATGGCTCTAACATCAAGGATGCCGAGTCCGCGTACTTCGAGAAAATTGCGCAGCAATGCGGGTGAGCGGCCACTGATTGTGTCTGGCGCAGTACGGGAAAATTCGGGCGCATCGTCAGCCACCAGACGGTGACCCCGGTTGATCAATTCCAGCGCCAGTTCGCTCTTGCCGATGCCGCTCTCGCCAGTAATCAGCACGCCAATACCCAGAATCTCAAGCATGACTCCGTGCAGCGTCTGGCGAGGCGCTAGCGCTTCGCCCAGAAAATGCCTCAGCCGGTACAGCAGTTTATGGCTGGGCAGGTCGGTGAACAGTAACGCGATGCCAGCTTCTTGTAGCTGTTGCTGCATCGCAGGTGGCAAGGTCAGGTTATCTGCCACAATGACAACAAGTGTGCCCCTGTTGTTGAGTTTAAGCAGAGGGTTGGCGCCATGTTCGCCTCCCTGGGTATTCAGGAAGTCGAGTTCGGCCTGCCCAATGACCTGGGCCTGGGGCGGGTGAATAAGGTTGAGGTACCCTGCCATGGGTACAGGTTGTGTGCCCAGTGTTCCACCGCGAAGCTGATTGTCAGCGCCGATTCCCGGCGTGCCTTCTGGCCAGTGCAGATGGCAACTTTTCGACAGGCTTTCAGCCAGCTCGCGAACGCTGAGTTCGCTTACCACCGGATCCGACTCGCCGCTCAGGAGGCTTCTGCCACCGGTTGGTAGTGGCTTAACAACTCAAAAAGGGCGTGGTCGGTTTCGGTGCTGCGCAGTTTCTGGGTGAAGTCATCGTCGGTAAACATTTCGGCCAGGCTGCGCAGTATCTCCAGGTGTGCCTCGGTGCACTCCTCCGGAACGATCAGGCCAAATACCAGATCGGTGGGGGCGCCATCGCTGGACTCGAAATCAATACCACTGCTCAGGCGCAATACAGCACCAACAGAATCGGACAGGCCCCTTACGCGACCATGTGGGATCGCAACCCCGTGGGCCAGACCTGTGCTGCCTAACTTCTCGCGATTGATCAAGCTCGTGAAGATGGCGTTTTCATCGATATTTGCACCGCTGGCCAGCAGTTTGCTGATCTCTTCCAACGCACGTTTTTTGCTTCGGATGTCGCTACGCAGGCTGATTCGTTCGGGACTCAATAGATCGGCAATACTCATAAGCTTCATCCTGATGGTTTAGAGAGGTGTTGTTTAAATGCGGCGGCGGGGTCATGCCCCGCCGCGACTGGATGGTTACTGGGTTGTGTGATTAAGCTTGTCAGTACGACGGCCTGATAAAGGCTACTGCAATGACAGCCCGGTTTTATGTGCCTCGTTATAGTGGTGGTCATGACGCTTGGCATTCAATTTGCAAACCTGCCTATCCAGTTTGTCTACCAGGCCATCAATGGCCGCGTACATGTCATCTTCAACCGATTCGGCGAAAAGATTGGCGCCACTCACATGCAGCGTGGCCTCTGCCTTGTGTCTTAATTTTTCGACGGCCAGGATGACGTTGATTTCTAACAAGCCATCCATATGTCGTTCCAGGCGTTCAATTTTACCTGAAACGTAGTTGCGTAGTGAGTCGGTTAAATCTACATGATGCCCTTGGATATTGAGATTCATAACATCTCCTTTGGTCTGCTACCGGCTAGGCCGGCTGTTTTCGCTCATGCGATGGAGGGATGCCCATCGCCTCGCGGTATTTGGCTACTGTGCGTCTTGCTACCTTGACCTCTTTCTCTAATAGAAGTTTAGCCAAGTGGCTGTCACTTAGCGGTTTATTGGGTTTTTCCTCTGTAATCAGCCGCTTGATCATGGCCTGAATGGCCGTTGCTGAGGCAATGCCACCACTGGTGGTGCCCACATGGCTGGAGAAGAAGTACTTGAGTTCGAACAAGCCACGCGGAGTATGCATGTACTTGTGGGCCGTGGCCCGCGAAACAGTTGATTCGTGGACCCCAAGGCGTTCGGATATGTCGCGCAGGATTAGGGGTTTCATGGCTTCAGGACCATATTCCAGAAAAGCGCGCTGTTCTTCAACTATGCATTGCGCCACACGCAACAGGGTTTCGTTCCGGCTACGCAAACTGTTTAGGAAGAAACGTGCCTCTTGCAGATGATTTTTAAGGGTTTGTTGTTCTTCACTGCGGTCCGCACGGCGGATGAGGCTCTGGTAATAACTGTTGATTTGCAGGGGTGGTGAGATCTCCGGATTGAGCGTTACGCGCCATCGGCCGCGCTGTTTGCTCACGAATACTTCAGGAACGACATACTCGAATTCTGTATTGATGAAGGGGCTGCCCGGTTTGGGGTTTAGCGACTGGATAAGCTGCAGTGCATCGCATAGTTGCTCTGTTGTGCAGTCAAATTGCTGGGCCAAATCGGCGCCGGGTCCGTTAGCCAATTCCACTAATGCGCCTCCTTCCAGTACTCGTAAAGCCAGGTCCATAGGACTGTTGGCATCGGCTTCCTCTTTGTTTTCCTGTAATTGGTGTAGTTGCAGGATGAGGCATTCAACCAGGTTGCGCGCACCTACTCCTGGAGGATCAAAGGCCTGTACGGCAGCCAGGGTGTCGGTCAGTCGCTTGTGGTTGATGCCGGGCTCTTTCAGCAGGCGCTCCTCGAGCCCGGACCAGTCCTCGAGATACCCGTCTTCATTGATGGCATCGATCAGGTGGCTGGCGATCTCCATGTCCACTTCATCAAATGGATGCACGGCAGCTTGCCAATGCAGGTGTTCGGCCAGGCTCGGTGGGCTGTGCAGGCTGGCCTGCTGGAACTCGTGCAGTTCTGCTGCTTCGCTGCTGCTACCGCTGCCCGCGATGGGCAGGTCAAACACATCGTCCCATTCTGCATCGACAGGCAAGTCTTCCGGGATGCTGTCTTCTGCAGCGCCCAGTTCCACCTCGCCCTCGCCACGATCATCGTTTGCAAGAATTGTGGTGTCTTCGGCCTGTTCGAGCATGACGTTGGATTCCAGCGCCTGCTGAATCTCTTGCTGCAGGTCGAGCGTCGACATCTGTAACAGGCGAATAGCCTGTTGCAGGGCCGGCGTCATGCTTAGCTGCTGGCCCAGGCGCAGCGCAGTGGTCTGTTTCATCGTGGTCGACACGAGTGGTTAACTGGCATCAAGCTGCGGCTGAGGTTTGACATTACATGCTGAAGTCGTCGCCCAGGTACACGCGTCGCGCGTGTTCGTTGGCGAGAATGTCATCGCGCCCGCCTTCAGCGATTACTTTGCCTTCGCTCATGATGTAGGCACGGCTGCAGATACCCAGAGTTTCGCGAACATTGTGATCGGTGATGAGCACGCCAATATTGCGTTTTTGCAGATGGCGGATTATCTGCTGGATGTCCATGACGACAATCGGATCTACGCCGGCAAAGGGTTCGTCCAGCAAGACAAATTTGGGTTCAGTGGCCAGCGCGCGGGCTATTTCGACCCTTCTGCGTTCCCCACCCGACAGGCTAATGCCATTATTGCGCCGTATATGCTCAATGTTGAGTTCGCCACAGAGTTGCTCCAGCGCTTGTTCACGTCCCTCTCTGTTAAGTTCTTTGCGAGTTTCCAGTACGGCCATGATGTTGTCTTCCACGCTTAGCTTGCGGAACACGGAGGCTTCCTGGGGCAGGTAGCCCAGCCCCAGCCGGGCGCGAGCATGCATCGGGGTTGCAGTGATGTCCTGTTCACCAAGCCGAATGCTGCCCATGTCTGCCTTGATCAGCCCCACGATCATGTAAAAGCTGGTGGTTTTTCCTGCGCCATTCGGGCCAAGCAGCCCGACGACCTCGCCATTTTCAACATACAGACTGACGTCCTGAACCACTGGTCGGCGCTTGTAGCGTTTGCCTAAACCGTCGGCGGCAAGACGCAGGCTCATGGCGTCTCCTCGCTGCCATCTTCGCCGCTGCCGGGTTGCAGGGTGATCTTTACCCGACCATTACTGCCCCCGGCGTTGCGGGTATTGACGCTGGTGCGGCGGTCTTTGAAGCTATAGCGGATGTCGCCACCGGCAATTTTTTCGGTGCCACGATAGATAACGGCATTGCCACGCAGTTCGAGGGTTTCTGTGCCAGAGGCGTAGTCGATACGGCGCGCAGTGCCCCGGATGGCCGGGCTATTTGGCCCTTCAGAGGCCTGGCGAATCTCGGCCGGTTGGCCGGACAGCGTAAAGGTGAAACTATTGCCTCGGCCTCTGCGCAGAATCAGGCGGCTGCCACTCATGGTGACGCCCCCCTGTTTTACCCGCACATTGCCCGTATAGGTGCTGAGCGTATCCTGCAATTCAGCAGAATCGGCCTCGATACTCACCGGTGCCTGGCGGGATACGATCTCCGCATTCGCTATCGTCGTCAGGCCGATGAGCGCAGCGCAGAGTGTCGCTCGGGCGGCTGCCCTGATTGTGGGTCTTTGGTAATGCTTGGTTTTGTTATTGGGGTGCATGATTTACACGTACCTGATGTTTCAATTTTACGATGTCCTTATCGATGTCCATGATCATGCCGACCGCTCGTACCTTCCGACCGCTGTCATCCATGCGTATTTCAGAGTCAGTATCTAATTGTCGGGTGTCCGGCAGCAAGCGTGCGTCATCCATGGTGATGGTAGTGAGGGGGCTGGTTTTCTCACTACGGCCTTGTATCAAGACCCCGCCGCTGAGCTGCAGTTCATTCAGGCCAGTGGGCACGATGCCAATGGGCGCCTTGATATTCCAGTGACCTTCTGGTCCCAGGTATTCGAGTTCCAGTTGAGTGATGTGCGCCGATTCGTCCGGATAATGCAGTACCTCATCGGCGCGGAACTGGTAGAGCAGACGTCCGTCATCATCCAGCGAACTCATCTTGGCGCCCCGCAGGTAGTAGTCGGCACTATCTGGTGCCACTTCGATGGTTTCGGCTTCAGACCTGAGTGGCGTGGCACTTGGCCAGAAGCTGACCACCACCGGTACCAGCAGGATGGGTAACAGGCCCCAGCGCACATCGGGCAGGCGGCCCGCCAGGTCGATACGCTTGCTCGCAGCCATCAATCCTGGGCCGCCGTCAGCTTGCCACCCTGTATTCGAATGAGCCATTCACTGGCCTCGCGAATGGCTCCACGCCCGCCTCCCTTGCTGCTGACCCAGTCGGCGGTCGCCAGAATCTCGGGGGCGGCATCGGCGACCGTCAGGCCAAGGCCACAGGCCTGCATCACGGGCAGATCTGGCAGGTCATCGCCCATAAAGGCGGCCTGCGACGCGGTCAGTCCCAGCTCGGCCAGCAGGGCGTCGAACACGGCCAGCTTGTCTTTTACGGCAAGAAAGACGTGCTGTACGCCCAGGTCAGCCAGGCGGTGCTCCATGGCCGAGGAGGGCCGGCCGCTGATCACCGCTACGGTTATGCCTTCGCGCTGCAGCATCTTGATGCCATGTCCATCTCTGACGCTGACGGCTTTGAATTCTGTGCCGTCCGGGCCGATGTAGAGTCTTCCATCGGTCATCACGCCATCGATATCCAGAATCAGCAACTGGATAGCGGTGGCCCGCTGGTCGAGTTCTGCTGGGCTAAGATCGGCCATGGCCTAGACGACCCCCGCACGCAGCATGTCGTGCATATTGAAGGCCCCGATCACATGCTGTTCGCTATCGACCACGGGTAACGCATTAATCTTGTGCGTTTCCATCAGGTGCAGGGCCTCGCTTGCCAGCATGTCGGCACCAACACTGCGGCAGGGACTGGTCATGACATCGGCTATGCTGGCACTGCGCACATCGATTTCGCCATCCAGGGTGCGGCGCAGGTCACCATCGGTAAACACCCCGACCAGGTGGTTGCTGGCATCCACGACCGTGGTCATGCCCAGGCCCTTGGCGCTCATCTCGAGCAACGCTTCCCGCAGACTGGTGTCGCTGTTAACCCTTGGGGTGCGATCACCGCTATGCATGAGATCAGAGACTCGCAGCAGAAGCCGCCTGCCCAGCGCACCGCCCGGATGCGACATGGCAAAGTCCTCTTCACGGAAGCCACGTGCTTCCAGCAGGGCAACGGCGAGGGCATCGCCCATGGCCAGCGCGGCGGTGGTGCTGGAGGTTGGCGCCAGATCCAGCGGGCAGGCCTCGCGTGAAACGCCCACATTTACATGCACGTCGGCGGCCTGCGCCAGGGTTGAATCAGGACGCCCGGTGAGAGCGATCAGTGGCACACCCATGCGCTTGATCAGCGGCAGGATGGTAAGAACCTCGGCAGTTTCGCCGGAATTGGACAGCGCGATGACGATATCGGGGTCAGTGATCATGCCGAGATCACCGTGGCTGGCCTCGCCCGGATGGACAAAGAAGGCCGGGCTGCCGGTGCTGGCCAGGGTGGCGGCAATCTTGCCGCCGATATGGCCGGACTTGCCCATGCCAGTGACCACGATGCGGCCCTTGCAGTCGAACAATAACTGGCAGGCGGCCACGAAGCTGGCATCCACACGAGGCAACAGTTCGGTAATGCCTTGTGCCTCGGCTTCAAGTACCCGCTGGCCGATTGTTTTCAGTTGGGCTGGATCCAGAGTCGTCATGCGATTCCTTAGGCGGTTGCCACCGAATGGAACAATAAGGCTTCATAGCCAATGAAGGCGACCAGCAACAGGGCCGCTTCGCCGCGGCCAATGCGCTCCACGCCACGCCACGGCCAGCATATAACAACCAGTGCGATTGTAAGCCCCAGCATGATAGGCAGATCGCGGCTCACAGCATCCGCATCCAATAGCCCTGGGGCCAGTAACCCCGGCATGCATAGTACCACCAGCAGGTTAAACATGTTCGAGCCCAGCACGTTGCCAAGTGCCAGATCAGGCTCGTTTTTCAGGGCCGCAGCCAGGGAGGCCGCGAGTTCCGGCAGGCTGGTGCCGATGGCGACAATCGTCAGCCCGATGACCAGGTCGCTGATGCCTAACAGGGTCGCGATATTGGCGGCGCCCCAAACGAGCAGTCTCGAGCTGAGTGGCAACAGGATCAGTCCCACAACCAGCCAGAATGTGGCCGGCCCCAGGGGCATCAACTCGCCCAGTTCCTCGGTAAATTCAGCCGTGATCGGGTCGTTGACCCCGTGCTTGGCCAGCCAGCCCAGCCATAGCAGGAACAGGCCGCCGCCAGCCAGCAGTATTGCCCCGTCGAGTTGTGACAGTTCACCATCGGCGCACAAGCCATACACGCCGAACGAGGTCAGCAGCAGTATGGGAATCTCGCGGCGCAGAATGCTTGAACTGGCCTTCAGTGGCACAACAAGCGCGGTGACCCCCAGGATCAACGCAATATTCGTGATGTTAGAACCGATCGCATTGCCAACCCCCATATTCGGATTACCGCTGAGGGCAGCAGTGGCTGACACCAGCATTTCTGGCGCCGAGGTTCCCAGGCCGACGATGGTCAGTCCGACCAGTAGTGGTGGGGCACCGAAATGGCGCGCTACCGCGCTGGCACCGGCGATGAATCGATCGGCGGCGGCGATCAGCAGGATCAGGCCGCCGATAATGGCGAGGATATTGAGCACGCTTGCGGGTCTTTAGCCAAAGAGTCAGGGCGTCAATGATAGCGCGGCCCGTATACTATGGGCCCCTTGTGTTGCGCATCGAGTATGACTGCTGCCCTAGAAATCACCGATCTGCATAAGCGTTACGGCGATCTGACGGCGCTGAACGGCGTGTCGCTGCGCATTGAGCAAGGAGAATACTTTGGCTTGCTCGGGCCGAACGGCGCGGGTAAATCGACACTGATCAACATTGTCGCCAGCCTCGTCAGGAAGACCAGTGGTGAGGTGACGGTCCTGGGTCATGATTTGCACCGAGACTACCGTGCCGCCCGCCGCGCGTTGGGTGTGGTACCCCAGGAACTGGTTTTCGACCCCTTTTTTCCAGTGCGGGAATTGCTGCGCATTCAGGCCGGTTACTACGGCTGCGGTCGTGAACAGTGGGCCTGGATAGATGAGTTGCTGCATTCGCTGGATTTGTGGGACAAGCGTGCAGCTAACATGCGCCAGTTATCCGGCGGCATGAAGCGCAGGGTTCTGATCGCCCAGGCCATGGTGCATAAGCCGCAGGTGGTGATTCTCGACGAACCCACGGCAGGGGTGGATGTTGAACTGCGTCGTGCACTATGGCGCTTTACTCGCCAGTTACACAGCGACGGCCATACCATCGTGCTGACCACGCATTATCTGGAGGAGGCCGAGGCGCTTTGTGACCGTATCGGCATTCTCCACAAGGGAAGCTTGCGAGCACTTGAATCCAAACACGACATGCTGCGCCGACATCCCTGGCGGTTTCTGCGCCTGCGCCTGGACGGTCCGTTACCGGGTAGCCTGCGAAGCAGGCTGGAAAATGAATCAAATGGCGAGGTCGAGTTGAAGCTTCACCGCGAACAGGATCGCATTGCCGATGTGCTTGAAACGCTGCGCGCAGCCGGCTTGAAAGTCGAGGATGTGCACAGCCGTGAACCGACGCTGGAAGACATCTTCGTCGAACTCACCCAGGATGCCATTCCATGAGTTTTAACGCCTATGGCTGCTGGACACTAACCCGCAAGGAAGTCCGTCGCTTCAGCAAGGTGCTGGGGCAGACCGTGCTTGCCCCGATGCTGACCTCGGTTCTCTACCTGCTGGTGTTTGACCAGGTGATGCGTGATCGCGTGGAAGTATTTGAGGGTGTGAACTACACGGCGTTCCTGATCCCGGGCCTCATGATGATGAGTGTGATCCAGAACGCCTTTGCGAATACTTCATCCAGCCTCACCCAGTCCAAGATCATGGGCAATCTGGTGTTTTTGCTGATGCCGCCGCTTTCGAGCCTGGAGATATTCATTGCCTTTGTGGCAGCAGCCCTGTTGCGCGCGGCGCTGGTCGCCGTAGGGGTGTATGTTGTCGCGCTGGCGTTTATCCCCTTGCCGTTTGAAGCACCGATGGTGGCGCTGTGCATGCTGTTACTGTCAGCCGCAACGCTGGCCGTGCTTGGCATGATCGCGGGTATCCTGGCTGACAAGTTCGAGCACCTGGCGGCCTTTCAGAACTTTGTCATCATGCCGGCCTCGTTCCTGTCCGGGGTGTTTTATTCGATTCATTCACTGCCACCGTTCTGGCGTGATTTATCCCATTACAACCCCTTCTTCTATATGATTGACGGCTTTCGTTACGGCTTTTTCGGGGTCGGCGACACCCATCCGGGCTTGAGTATTGCCATCGTGGTGATCAGCTTCGTAGTGATCTCGGTGTTGTGTCTGGCGATGTTGCAGCGTGGCTACAAGCTGCGCCCCTGAGGTATGCAGAGATCGATATGACGGCAGAGCAGATTAAACAATTGATAGAAGCGGGCCTGCCCGGCGCGCAGGTCGAAGTGCGCGGAGACGATGGCCAGCATTTCGAGGCCACTGTGATCAGCGAAGAATTCGCGGGCAAGGGCATCGTGGCCCAGCATCGCATGGTGTATGACACGCTTGGCGGGCGCATGGGTACAGAAATCCACGCGTTGGCCTTGCGCACCCGCGCCGCGTAGAAGCAGCTAGGAACGAGCATGGACAAATTGACGATAGTTGGAGGCCAGCGCCTGGACGGTGAAATCCGCGCTTCCGGTGCCAAGAATGCGACCTTGCCGATCATGGCGGCAGGCTTGCTGTCGGCCGAACCCTTGATTGTGCGTAACGTGCCTCATCTGGAGGATGTGACCACCACCAACATGCTGCTTGGTCAGATGGGGGTGTCTGTCACTATCGGCGAGGGCTGGGTGGTCGAGATCGATGCCGGCAACATGACCTCCTGTGTCGCGCCCTATGAACTGGTCAAAACCATGCGCGCCTCAATCCTGGTGCTGGGGCCGTTATTGGCTCGCCATGGCGAGGCCGAGGTATCGCTGCCTGGCGGCTGTGCCATCGGCGCAAGACCGGTCGATCAGCACATCAAGGGTCTGGAGGCCATGGGCGCCGAGATCGTGGTCGAGGAAGGTTATATTCGTGCCCGGGCTGGCCGCCTGCAAGGCGCGCGTATTGTCATGGACACGGTCACCGTCACCGGTACCGAGAACCTGCTGATGGCTGCCACGCTGGCCGAAGGTGAGACCATTCTGGAAAACGCCGCACGCGAGCCGGAAGTGATTGATCTGGCCAACTGCCTGACCGCCATGGGCGCCAGGATCACGGGTGCCGGGACTGACACGATCCACGTGCAGGGCGTCGAGCGTTTGCATGGTGCTGAATACAGCGTGCTGCCGGACCGTATCGAAACCGGTACTTATCTGATTGCTGCTGCCATTACACGCGGTCGTATCCATGTGCGTGATACCTGCCCTGAGCACCTGGACGCTGTGCTGCAAAAGCTGCGGGCAGCTGGCGCTGACATCAAGCAGGGGTCGGACTGGCTGGAACTGGATATGCAGGACAAGCGTGCCCGGTCGGTGTCGCTGCGTACCTCGCCACATCCCGGGTTCCCCACCGACATGCAAGCCCAGTTCATGGCACTGAACTGCGTGGCGGACGGCGTCGGTACCATTATCGAGACCATTTTCGAGAATCGCTTCATGCATGTCTCGGAATTGCAGCGTATGGGTGCGGATATCAGCCTGGAAGGGCACACCGCGATGGTGCGTGGCCGTGAACGCCTGACTGGCGCGCCGGTCATGGCTACCGATTTGCGGGCGTCTGCAGGCCTGGTGCTGGCGGCCTTGGCGGCCGAGGGTGAGACCGATGTGCGACGCATCTATCACATCGACCGTGGCTACGAATGTATCGAAGAGAAGTTGCAGCAACTGGGTGCGAACATCCGTCGCCAATCTGACACGCCGGTC
>JBFKKS010000026.1:0-18234 GCA_041630955.1 Nevskiales bacterium | reverse complement strand
TCGGCCAGCTTCTGACGGGCCTCGTTGGACAGCCCCCGCACCTGTGAATAATCGATATCCTCGGGAATGGGTTTGTCCTCATGCCGACGCTGCCTTTCGATCTCGGCCGCGGCGCGCGCGATGTAGCCCGCATACTTGGCCTGGATTTCGACCTGCTCGGCGACGGCCGGATCGTCCACGCCCGGGGCCACCAGGGGGAGCCGAACGAGACGGGCATAGTCCATTTCAGGCCGTTTCAGCAGCTCCGCGGCCTTGTAATCCCGGGCCAGCGGCCCACCGAGCAGCACTTCCTGTTCCGCATCGATGTCATCGGGTTGTACCACGATCGATGCAATACGCGTATTTTCGGCACTGATCGCTTCACGTTTGGCACAGAACGCGCTCCAACGCTGATCTTCCACCAGCCCCATGCAACGGCCCACCTCGGTCAGGCGCAGATCGGCATTATCCTCACGCAGGATCAGGCGATGCTCGGCCCTGGAGGTAAACATGCGATACGGCTCGATGGTGCCACGGGTAATGAGGTCATCCACCATGACGCCGATATAGGCCTCATCGCGACGGGGATGCCAGGCCTCTTTGTCCAACACGGCCAGGGCGGCGTTCATACCAGCCAGCAAACCCTGTGCGCCGGCCTCTTCGTATCCAGTGGTGCCATTGATCTGGCCGGCGAAGTACAAACCAACTATGAATTTCGTTTCCAGCGAGTACTGCAGGTCGCGTGGATCAAAATAGTCGTATTCAATGGCATAACCGGGGCGCGTGATATGGGCGTGCTCGAATCCCTGGATGCTATGCACCAGGGCCTGCTGGATATCGTAGGGCAGGCTGGTGGAAATCCCGTTGGGATAAATCTCGGTGGTGCCCAGGCCTTCGGGCTCGATAAAGATCTGGTGTGAATTCTTGTCGGCAAAGCGATGAATTTTGTCCTCGATGGACGGGCAATAGCGCGGCCCAACACCCTCGATCACACCGGTATACATGGGTGAGCGGTCCAACCCACCACGAATGATCTCATGAGTGCGTTCGTTGGTACGGGTGATATGACAATGCACCTGTTGAGGGTGATCCGCCCGCGAGCCCATGAACGAGAATACCGGCCGCGGGTCGTCGCCCGGCTGTTCCTGCAGGCGTGAATAATCAATGGTCTTGCCATCGATGCGGGGCGGTGTGCCCGTCTTCAGCCTGCCGACGCGAAAGGGCAATTCCCGTAACCGCGCCGCCAACGCATTGGAAGGAGCATCCCCGGCCCGGCCGCCAGCGTAGTTTTCCATCCCGACATGGATACGGCCACCGAGAAAAGTACCAACCGTAAGCACCACCCGCGGTGCCCTAAACTTCAATCCCATCTGGGTAACCACACCCGTGACCTGCCCGGCCTCCACGATCAGGTCATCGACGGACTGCTGAAAAATACTCAGGTTTGGCTGGTTTTCCAGCATGGAACGAATGGCCGCTTTATACAGGGCGCGGTCGGCCTGGAAACGCGTGGCGCGCACAGCCGGCCCCTTGCTGCTGTTGAGTCGGCGACAGTGGATGCCCGCCGCATCAGCGGCACGCGCCATCGCGCCCCCCAGTGCATCAATTTCCCGCACCAGGTGGCCTTTACCGATTCCGCCAATGGCGGGGTTGCAGCTCATCTGGCCCAGCGTTTCGATGTTCTGTGTCAGCAAGAGTGTGCGCACGCCCATGCGTGCGGCCGCCAGCGCGGCCTCGGTGCCGGCATGCCCACCACCGACCACAATCACATCAAACTGCTGTGCGCTCGTCATACTATCGACCCTGGCCGCCATGGCGCCCAACTGATTCATAATTGCCGGCAGCCTCGTTACGCAGAGACGCCTTCTGGTCTTGCTGTGCCGCGATCCATGCTGCCCATTCCTTTGACGCGTTGCCGTTAACGGTAAGGCGCGCATCTGCCAATCGTAAACTGGCTCGATATCGACTGCCATTGTTGACCAGCCAGCCATTTGACTGCCAGTCCTTCAGCTGCTGATTGGCAGTCGCCCCCGGCACACGCGCCGCCTGCCAAGCCGCCACTGACTGCGTCAAACCTGATGGCAGGTCCACATGAGTGGTCAGATCGACGGCCCTGAGAAATGCCTTCATATCGGAAGAGCGGGTTTTCAGTGCCGAAAGACGCAAATCCAGCCCGGCCCGCAGACGTTCCGGGTCCCGGCCAAGGCTGAAGTCATTGATGACTATGCGCGGCTCGAACTGCGCCAGCCGTGGCAATAGCCCAAGCCAGAGTCCTCGTATGCTGGCTTGCTCAAGCTCTGCCGGCAGCGTTCGACTGTAAACAGCCCACAAGCGTGGCGGCAGCTGCATTAATGCCTCTACCGCCAATCGTTCTGCCCGTAGCTGAAAACGAATCGGCCCGACACTGTATTGCTCACCTTGCGTGAGGCGATCGAGCTGTACATCGACCTCAGCATTTACCAAACCCGTTTCTGCTACTGGTGCCGCCAGCACTTCCAGGCTCAGATTGGACAGATCCAGCAGTGCTGCGTCTGGCCGGATGACCGTGAGTTGCTCAAGCTGCCACAGGCGCACCCCTTGCGTCTGCTTGACGTTCAGTTGCTGAAATCTAAACGTTTCGCCCCGGGAAGAAGCCAGTGAGACCGATGGCAGTTGCAAGGCATAGTCGCCCGTCGCCTGATTGAGCAACCGGCCGCTCATGCCCTGATGATCAATCTGGGTGCCATTTCTCAGCACATGACTACCCCCAGCCAGATCGAACCGGCTGCTGATCTTGCCCGTCCAGCCAATATGCGTGACCACCCTCAGCGGGGGAAGCGGCGGGTCAGGCAGGCGCCTGGCCAGCAACGGTGTGATGTCCATACGTGTAACGGCGATTGCCCAGGCCGGTTGCAGGGCTTCCGGCGCCGTTGCCGCCATCAGGGCCAGAGGGCCATGGTAAATGCGTGTATGCGCCTTGATCGTTTCACAATCCTGCCAGGGACACAGCCGCACCGGTGGCTGCAGCTCGAGTTGCAGGCGGGATGTGAAATAGCCGCTTTGCAGACTGCTTGCCTGCACCAGCCAACCTGGCGGCAAACCGGGCAGGCTTCCCGGCAGCTCCTGCGCTGACCACTGGGCGTGCCAATCCGCGACCCGACTACCGCAGTAATAGGGACCCGTCAACAACAGCAGGGCCACAATGGCCAGGCCAACCAGCAGACTTGAACGCATAAATCAGGTATCGGAACGAAGCGCAAGGGGCGCATATTCTACCCGTTCACCCGGTGGCGCGCTGGTATACTGCCGCTAATCAAAAATGAGCCGAGACAGCCGAATGTCCAACCCCGACCAAGACCAAACCCCCTTCGCCAAAAAAGGCTCTGTCGAGTACTACGAAAGCAAACGCTACAAGAGCAGCATGCAGCGACGCGTGGATCAGCGTGAACAGAACACCTTGCGCAAGCTGTTGCAGGATCACGTTGGCGAAGGCGACAAGCAGGCTCTGGACCTGCCCTGTGGTTATGGCCGCTTTCTGCCCCTGCTGCATAGCCTGGGCTATGCCGTTACCTCGATGGATATTTCAGCGCAGATGGTTGAATACGTGGGCAAGCGGGAAGATTTCGGGCCCAACGATGCGGCCGAGGTCGGTGATGTACGCAAGGGCCTGTCGCTGGCCGATAACAGCATGGACGTGACCTGCTGCATTCGTCTGTTCCAGCATTTCCATTACCCGGAATGGCGCCAGGAGGCACTGACCGAGTTTGCCCGTGTCAGCAAGCGCTGGGTGATGGTGACCTTCTATGATCGAGGCTGTATTCATTACTGGACCAAGCGCCTGCTCGCATTCCTCAAGGGCAAGCCTGCGCGCGTGCAAATGATCTCGCGCAGCCAGTTTGAAACCGATGCGGCGGCCGCCGGCCTGCGCGTGGTGGAATACCGGCCCTGGTTGCCAAGGGTGCACGCACAAACCTTTGTGATGCTGGAAAAGGTTCAGGATCATTAACTCGATGGCCGAAGCCAAACCACTGATCCTGATTGATGGCTCCTCCTGGCTTTACCGCGCCTTTCATGCACTGCCACCGCTAACCAACCCCAAGGGCGAGCCCACCGGGGCCGTGTACGGCATGGGCAACATGCTGCGCAAGCTGCTGCGCGAATATGCGCCTGACAACATCGCGGTCATCTTTGATCCGCGCGGCAAGACCTTCCGTAACGAAATCTACGCCGATTACAAGGCCAATCGCCCACCCGTGCCACCCGAACTGGCCAGCCAGTTTCCGGTCATGCGTGAACTGATCGAAGCCCTCGGACTGCCCGTGCTCCAGATAGATGGGGTGGAAGCCGACGACGTGATCGGCACCCTGGCCACCCGTGCACGCGCGGCCGGTCGCCAGGTACTGATCGTGACAGGCGACAAGGATATGGCGCAGCTGGTAGACGACAAGATCCAGTTGCTGGATACGATGAAGAACCGTGTCACCGACCCCGAGGCGGTGGTTGAAAAATTTGGCGTCCAGCCAGAGCAGATCATCGACTACCTGGCGCTGGTCGGCGACACCTCGGATAACATTCCCGGCGTACCCAAGGTGGGCCCGAAAACCGCTGCCAAATGGCTCGGTCAATACGGTGACCTCGACACCCTCATCAGCAAGGCAGAGGAAGTTGGCGGCAAGATAGGCGAAAATCTACGAAACTCTATCGAAATACTGCCTATTTCACGCGATCTTGCAACAATTCGCTGTGAACTCGAAGTGGGCGCGACACACGACTCACTGGTACCGACTGCAGCGGACACCGAGGCATTGCGCGAGCTCTACACCCGGCAGGGCTTTACCCGTTGGCTGGCAGACTTTGACGAGGCTGACGAGCCGGCTGCCGGCGGTCCGCCTGCGAAAGAGCAGATCACCGGCGACTATCATTGCGTCACCGATCAGGCCGACTTCGATGCCATGCTGGCAAAGCTGGAAGCAGCCGACCTGCTCTGCGTGGATACCGAAACCGATGCACTGGACCCGATGCAGGCACGGCTGGTGGGACTGTCGTTTGCGGTCGAAGCCGGGGAAGCCTGGTATGTACCGGTGGCCCATGATTACCTCGGCGCACCACAGCAGCTGCCTCGCCAGGCAGTGCTGGATGCCCTGCGACCCATTCTTGAAGACCCGAACCTGCCCAAACTCGGCCAGCACATCAAGTACGACATGACCGTTTTGTCTCGTCACGGGGTGCAGGTACGGGGCGTCGCCGAAGACAGCATGCTGGAGAGTTACTGCTATAACAGCACCGATACGCGCCATGACATGGACTCCCTGGCATTGAAGTACCTCGACCACCCAACCATCAAGTTTTCGGATGTGGCCGGCAAGGGCAAGAAGCAGCTCACCTTCAACCAGATCGATCTGGAGCAGGCGGCCCCTTATGCGGCCGAGGATGCCGACATCACCCTGCGCCTGCACCAGACCCTGAGCCGCAAACTGGCCGAGACCCCCGGCGTGGCCAAACTGTATCGCGAGATAGAAGTACCCCTGATTCCGGTGCTGGCCGCGGTGGAACAGCGCGGCGTACTGTTGGATTCTCCCTTCCTACACCAGCTCAGCGGCGAACTTGACCAGCGCATGGCCGAACTGCAAACCCAGGCTTTCGACGAAGCGGATGGCGAATTCAATCTGAATTCCCCAGCACAGTTACAGGTCATCCTGTTCGAAAAGTTACAGTTGCCGGTCGTACGCAAGACACCCAAGGGGCAGCCCTCCACCGCCGAAGATGTACTCGAGGAGTTGGCGGATGCCCACCCGCTTCCGCGACTGATCCTCGACTATCGCGCCCTGTCCAAGCTGCGCTCGACCTATACCGAGAAACTGCCGGCCAGCGTCAATCCCGAAACCGGGCGCGTGCATACCTCCTATCACCAGGCTGTCGCCGCCACCGGGCGATTATCTTCATCCGATCCCAACTTGCAGAACATTCCCATCCGTCGGCCTGAAGGGCGGCGTATTCGACAGGCCTTTGTAGCACCAAAGGGTTATACGCTGGCTGCTATCGATTACTCGCAGATCGAGCTGCGGCTGATGGCGCACCTGTCCGGTGATTCAGGCCTGCTGCGTGCTTTCAAGGATGGCCGCGATATTCATAGCGCCACCGCCGCAGAGATTTTCGAGGTTGCGCCGGATGCCGTAACCAGCGATCACCGTCGCACCGCCAAGAGTATCAACTTCGGCCTCATCTATGGCATGTCTGCGTTTGGACTGGCCAAGCAACTCGGCATAGGGCGCGGTGAGGCCGCTGACTATATCGAGCGCTTTTTCACCCGCTACCCCGGCGTCCGCGACTTCATGGAAGACACCAAGCAAAGAGCGCGTGAACAAGGGTACGTGGAAACCCTCTACGGTCGTCGTTTGTATCTGCCGGAGATCAACGCCCGTAATCAGCAGCAGCGTCAATACGCCGAGCGAACAGCCATCAACGCACCATTGCAGGGCACCGCAGCTGATTTAATCAAGTTGGCCATGATCGATATTCAGGGCTGGCTGGAGACCAAACACGCCGACGCCTACATGATCATGCAGGTCCACGATGAACTGGTTTTTGAACTGCCGTCAGCGTCAGCCGAGAAACTGGGCGAGCAACTGGGCCAACGCATGTGCGCAGTCGCAAAACTGGATGTGCCACTCGTGGTCGAACTCGGCCTGGGCGCCAACTGGGATGCCTCCCATGAGGACACCCGCGCCATTGCGAGCACCCATTAAATGGCAACCCGGAAAATCGTGCCTGCGTAGCCCTTTGATTTGCTTGAGAATCACCAAAAATAACAAAAAATTTACGTTTTTTTGCATCTCAGCCGCAGAACTTTTTCTCAGCCCCTCAGTCTTATTTCTCGAGCGTGGTGACGACGCTCCCCGCCTCTCCTCCCTGGGCGGGTTCTCATACCGACTTGCATAGTCGGACCTAGCGCCCCGGCGGCCTCCCCTACCGTCGGGGTTCTTTTTTTAGCGCAATTTCTATAGTGATTTCAAGTGGCTGCCGCACCCAACCACGCAGCGATCTGGGCCTGTGCCTCTTCAACTCCCAGCGGCGTGGTTGATGAAAACAGTTGCGCACTCACCCGTGACTGGTCTTTTAATGCCCGACGCAGTTGCAGCAGCGCGCTCCCGGCTTTTCCACGGCTTAACTTGTCTGCCTTGGTCAGCAAAATATGGCAGGGCAAATCAACGGCACTGACCCAGTCCAGCATTTGACGGTCGAAATCCGTTAATGGGTGGCGTACATCCATCAGCAATATCAGGCCACGCAAATCTTCACGTTTACTCAGATAACTCTCGAGCATCTGGCGCCATTGCCTGCGCATATCCTCGGGCACGCGCGCGAACCCGTAACCCGGCAGGTCCACCAGGCGGCCGGTTTCGGGCAGTTCAAAAAAATTGATTTCGCGCGTACGCCCCGGGGTCTTGCTGGCACGGGCCAGCGCACGCCGCCCCGTAATCCGGTTCAGCGCGCTGGATTTGCCGGCATTGGAGCGCCCCGCAAAGGCAACCTCTGGCAGTCCCTGCGGCGGGCACTGGCTGAGTTTTACCGCGCCCTTGAGGAATTCAAAGCGGCGAAAATCGATCTCGGTCAAGCCGGTCTCCCTGTCATGCTGGTTGCAATGCTTGTCAGCCCCAAAGCCGGTTAGGTTACAATTGCGTCCTAAATAAAAGACATCGTCGTCACTCATTCAACGTAGCGCATCGTATCGCATTCATTTCTTGCCTGGGCTCTGACGAAACCGGGCATTGAGCCAAACGGCTTGCAGGAGAGGGTTTATGAAGAAGTTATTGTCACTCACCGCCATGCTCGTGCTGGGCCTGTCCCAGTCAGCCTATGCAGGTTCCCTGATTGGTGGCGACGCCGACGCCGGCAAAGCCAAGGCAGCCGCCTGTACTGCCTGCCATGGCCCGGGTGGCAACAGCACGAACCCAGAATGGCCCAAACTGGCGGGACAGAGCGAGGCTTACACCGTCGGACAGCTGCAGGCATTCAAGAGTGGCGCGCGTGCCAACGCGCTCATGCAAGGCCAGGTTGCAGGCCTGAGTGAACAGGACATGAAGGACATCGCGGCCTACTTCTACAATCAGGCCCCCTTAACCGGCGCGGCGAACCCTGAACTGGCCGCGGCAGGTGAAACGCTGTACCGGGCCGGTAACAAGGAATCCGGCACCCCTGCCTGCATGGGCTGTCACGGGCCGGCAGGTGAAGGCAATGCCGCTGCCGCTTTTCCTCGCGTTGCCGGTCAACATGCCGACTATAGCGCCGCGCAGTTACGCGTGTACCGCGGCGGCAAGCGCAAGGGAACCGACAAGGCCAAAATGATGTCTGATGTGGCAGCCAAGCTGACCGACGAGGAAATCGCTGCCGTGTCTTCTTACCTCAACGGCCTGCATTAATCACTCGCCTGAACGGCAATATCATCTGACTCAAGGGACTGATTCATGCGCCACCTTGCCCAACGTTACTTGCTACTGATCGCACTTCTTCCGGTGGCCTGTTCAGCCGAGCAGCCTTCTGCACCGGCGGATAATTACAAACCCGGTGATCACTACAAGGTGATGCCACGGCCCGTCGAATCGATCGTGCCCGGTGATGCAGTCGAGGTACTGGAGTTCTTCCTCTATACCTGCCCGCATTGTTATGCCTTTGAACCCAGCGTAAGTGAATGGAGCAAAGCGCCACCCGAGGGCGTGGTTTTCAAGCAGGTCCCAGCGGCATTTGGTGCCCATACCCTGCCCATGAGCAAGGCCTTCTACACGGCTGAAGCGCTGGGAGTGCTGGACAAGCTGCACCCGGCCCTGTTTGACGCCATCCATAATCGGAAACTCAAGCTGGAGAGCGAAGAGGCCATTCAGGCAATTTTTGTCCAGAATGGCGTTAGCGCGAGCGACTTCAAAAACACCTTCAACGGATTCCATGTAGCCAACCTGGTGCGCCGCTCCGAGCAGCTAACCCAGGCCTACAAGGTCACCGGTGTCCCGTCCATGGCGGTCGCCGGCAAGTACTGGATCAACCCGAACATGGGGCGTGGTTACGATGGCATGTTGAAGGTGGTGGATGCATTGGTAGCAAGGGAAGTAAGCAAGAAAAAGCCCAAGTAGCGCTTTTCCTGGCCGCCTTTCTTTATTCGTTACCGCTGGTTCCGACCAAGCCTGGGCAAAATGCTACAGGCCACCCCCAACCAACATCCCGCCATCCACGGTGACGCAGCTGCCGGTCATATAACTGCTGGCATCGCTGGACAGGTATAGGATTGCCGGCGCAATTTCATTCGGCTGTGCCGCGCGCCCCAATGGAATCTTGGGCAGGATCGCCTGCATGATCTGATCATTGCGGGTCAGTGCCGAAGCAAACTTTGTATCGGTCAGGCCCGGCAGCACCGCGTTCACACGAATGCCCTGCGGGGCACATTCCTTGGCAAAAGCCAGCGTCATGTTAATGATCGCGCCCTTGGTCACCGAATAGATACCCTGCATCATGCCGGGATTCACGCCATTGATTGAGGCCGTGTTGACCATGACCCCACCACCCTTGGCGCGCATCAGCTGTCCGGCCTTCTGCGACATGTAGAAGTAGCCGCGCAGGTTCACATCCATGGTTTTCTGCAATGCATCCAGCGGCGTATCGAGGATGTGGCCAAAATAGGGATTGGCCGCCGCATTGTTCACCAGGATATCCAGCTTGCCGAACTGTGCCTCAATATCGGCCATTAATGCATCCATGGATTCCGGGTTGCCCACATGGCAGGACATGACGGTAGCCTGCCCGCCTGCTGCGATAATCGCATCGGCCACCGGCTGACAACCCTCGGGTTTACGGCTGGATACGATGACATGTGCGCCATGCTCGGCCAGCAATTTGGCGGCCTCTTCGCCAATACCCCGACTGGCGCCAGAAACCAGCGCAACGCGGCCACTCAAATCGAATAATTTACTCATGGTTCACTCCCTAAATCTGTTTGAAAATCCGCCCTGGTCGTCTTGAACACGCCGGCGGCGCGCGCCACGATCCGCTCACCCACCTTAAATTCGCAACGGGCAAAGGCCATACTCTCGCCTTTCCTGTCGATGGTTACAGTCACCTCAACCCAGTCGCCGATTTCGATATGGCCGAGAAAATCGACATTCATGCTCACGGTCAGAAACGGTCGTGGGGGCGTTTCGCTGAAGGCCAGACTGTAGCCCATGGCCAGGTCCGCCAGTGTCGAGATCATTCCGCCGTGCGCCTTGCCGCGGCTGTTGCCATGCTTCTTTTGAAAGCGCATACCCATGCACACGGCCTCAGCATCGCGACGTGCGTACAACGGTCCTATGAGTTCGGTGAATTCACTGAGGCGAAACACGGGCTCAAAACCAACCGGAATCTCACTCATCACAGATCCGATTTCGCAATGGTGGCGCGGGCCGCCTCGTTGAGCATCGTCGCCATCTGCCCGAACACCGCAAAACGCGGATCGCGGGTTTTGCCCTCGTAGTAGCGACGATAAATCTGCTGCACGATTACCGCCAACCGGAACAGGCCAAACACGTAATAGAAATCAAAATTCTCCAGACTCAGGCTGGCGCGTTGTGCATAGCGATCAATCATTTGCTGACGGGTCAGCATGCCTGGCTCGTTGGTCGGGCCCATGCGAGCTATCTGCAATGGCTGTGGATCGTCGGCCTGTACCCAGTACGACATGGCGCAGCCAAGATCCATCAATGGATCTCCGAGGGTCGCCATTTCCCAATCCAGCACGCCGATAATCCCGGTCGGTTTGGCCGGATCGAGAATTACGTTATCGAACTTATAGTCATTATGAATGATACCCACGCGTCCGGAATCACCGGGTAGCTTGTCGAACAACCATTGGCGTACCGCGGGCACATCGGCGACATCCTCGGTGCGTGCTCGGTCCCAGCGCTCATCCCAGCCCCTGATCTGCCTTTCAACATAGCCCTCGGGCTTGCCCAGCTCCGATAGCCCGGCCTGTGCATAATCCACACTGTGCAGATCAAGCAGGGTATCCAGCAGGGCCTCGCTAAGCTGCCGGCAGCCCGCCTGTCCCAGGCCCAGCTCGGCGGGAAGTTCCCTGCGCAGGATCACACCCTCGATGCGCTGCATCACGTAGAACGGCGCACCCATCACGGACTCATCCTCGCAATAGGCCAGCGGGCGTGGTGCCGGCGCAAACACCGCATTCAGGCGCGACAGCACTCGATATTCACGACCCATATCATGGGCCGAGGCAATATTGGCTCCAAACGGCGGGCGCCGCAGCACCAGCTGCGTCGAGCCAATCCGCACCAGGTAGGTCAGGTTGGATGCACCGCCCGGGAACTGGGCCACCTCAACCCGACCGGATAGCTCAGGCAGGTTGTCCCGCAGCCATGCCTCCAGCTTCTGGACATCCAGTGCTTCGCCCTCACGTGGCGCACGGGCCTGGTCGATCTGGCTCATTGTTCTCCCTTGGTCTGCAAATAGGTATCCATCAGTTCGATCACCGAGGCCGCATACTGCTCCACATCAACCTGGCGAGCCCGATACTTGCTGCGCTTCAGATACCAGTCCTGCAACACCGCCTTGAGCATGGCCGCCGCCATCAGCGCATCGCCGTCACGGAATTGCCCTGCCTGCTGGCCTCGCTCGATAATGGCCCGATATAGAGCCTCGGTTTGTTGCTCTGCTTCAACCGCCCGCTGCTTTTCCGGCGCGGCCAGATGGCGCGCCTCCATATACGAAAACTGGAACCAGGCACGCAGAATTTCGCTCAGATAGAGATGCACCCGGATCGCCCGGTGCAGGCAGACGCGTGCATCGTCGATGCCGTCCGTCTCGGCCTGCAGAATGCGCTGGGTGGTGTCGATGCCAAAGCGCTGGATCAGGCTGACCAGTTCTTCCTTGCTGCCGATATAGGCATATAGCCCGCCGAGTGACATGCCGGTCCGCTCACTGAGGTCGCGCAGACTCATGGCAGCGAAGCCCTTGCGATTAGCCAGCGTCAACGTGGCATCAAGTATGTTACTGAGGTTTCGCACCGCCAGTGCCTCTTTCTGCACCTTGAACCGCTCCGCGTTCTCCCGGTACAAGTCCCGCGCCAGCCCCTGCATGGACAGGCCCAGCTCGCGTCGAAACTGGCTGAGACTTTGAGTCATGGCGGGCCTAGGCGCGCAGCAGGCGTTTGCCGAGCGAAAGTTTGTGTACCTCGTCCGGGCCATCGAAAATGCGTGCCGCGCGTTCATGCCGCCACCAGTAGGCGATGGGCGTATCGTCGGTCATGCCGAGACCCCCATGCAGTTGCAGCGCGGTATCGAGAATCCGTTGCGTTACATTGGCGGCGTGAAACTTGATCATCGACACCATGTCCCGCGCTTCTGCGAAACCGCGTTCCTCAATGGTCCAGGCGGTTTGCAAGATAAGCGCCCGGGCGGCGGTGAACTCGGTCGTACATTCGGCCATCCACTGTTTGACGATCTGTGTATCTGCCAGCACCTCGCCGGGTTTGATCTCACGCTCATTCGCGCGCGATTTCATCAGTTCCAGTGCGCGTTGGCAGATGCCCATCCAGCGCATGCAGTGATGGATTCGGCCAGGTCCGAGGCGCTGCTGGGCCAGGGCAAAGCCGGCGCCCTCCTCGCCCAGCCGATTGCTCTGCGGCACACGTACATTGTTCAGCCTGATTTCGGCATGGCTGAACCAGCCACCGCCGGGCTCACCCATGACCGGAATGTTGCGCACGAACTCAAAACCGGGCGTGTCCAGCGGCACGATGATCATGCTGGCCCGAGAGTGCAACGCGGCCTCCGGGTTGGTCACCGCCATAACGATGCAGAACGCAGCCCCGTCGGCGCTTGAGGTAAACCACTTGTGGGCGTTGATCACATAGTCATCGCCGTCCTTGACGGCGGGTGCATCCAGCAACGTCGGGTTGGATCCGGCCGTGCCCTTGTCCGTCATGCCAAAACAGGACCGAATCTGGCCTGCTGCCAGTGGCTTCAGCCAGCGCTGCTTCTGTGCCTCCGTGCCGTGCATGATCAGCAACTCGGCATTGCCCATGTCCGGCGCCTGCATGCCAAACACGTAGTAGCCCACGGGTGAACGGGCCACTTCTTCCGAGATCAGTGCCAGCTCCATCAGGGACAGACCCATCCCGCCCAGATTCTTTGGCAACCCCGGCGCCCACAGGCCCATTTCCCTGACCTTTACACGCAGCGGTGCAAGTTGTGCTTCCAGGGCAAGCCCATCGTCGTGATCGAATGCGGGCTCCAGCGGAATCAGTTCCGCATCAACAAAGGCGCGGATGGCAGCACGCAGCTGCTGTACATGGGCAGGAATGGCGAAATCCATGGTGTTACCTATAGGTGATGAGTGCGGGATCACGCGCCAACTTAAGATGCGTGAAGTTATTGAATCCATTGATGAATAGCCCGCTACTCGAGGCGTAAAGCTCGGTAATCGAGGCGTTGGCTATACCCCAGCTCAGCATCAACGCCTCGCGTGGAGGCAGGCCCAGTGCCAAGCCCACCGCAAACGAAATGGCACCACCGGAAGTGAACACGGCGACCTGCTGCTTGCCGGGATAGCGGTCTGCCAGACTGTCCAGGCCATTTCTCACCCGCCCCAGAAAGTCCGCCCAGGGCTCGAGTTGTGTGTTGTGTGGTGCGTCCCCGGACCACAGGTCAATCACGGCTACGAAAGCACGCTGAAACACGGCCTTGTCCCGAAACATGGCTCTCGGATCCTCGCCCAGCATGCCGGCAAGCTGCGAATCCGCCTGCAACACGGTCGGCATATAGGCGCGAAAAATGCCGTCCGAATCGTATTCGTTGAAGGCGGCATCGGTCTGTAGTTCTGGCGTCGCCCCCTGCAATCCTGCCATTGCTTCCTCGGCAGTCTTACGTTGACGCTGCATTTCGCCCGTGATGCAGCCGTCAAAGGCGAGCTCCAAGTGACCCATGTGCTCGCCCAGCACGCGCCCCTGGCGATGCCCTATGGGAGACAAACAATCGTAGTTGTGGCTGCCAAATGAGGCCTGGCCATGTCGGATCAGAGAGATTATTGCCATATGAACGATTGTTCGATTAGATGACCGGTACCCTAGCGGGAACATCGATGTATGTCAATATAGAACGAACGTTCGCTTGATTAATTAATACGGTTATGCTTTGATGCCGTCCTGCAAAGGGAACCACCCATGACTCATTTGAAAGACAATCGCATCGTCATCACAGGTGCCGGCAGCGGCTTGGGCAGGGCGATCGCCCTGCGCTTTGCACGTGAAGGCTGGCGTATCGCCATCGCTGACATCAATGAACAAGGCGCGACAGAAACCCTGAAACTGGTTACCGCGAGCGGCGGCAGTGGTTTTGTTCAGCCCTGTAACGTACGCGAGGCGACTGATTTTGAAACCCTGGCCCAGCGCCTGCAACAGGAGTGGGGCGGGGTGGATGTCATCGTGAACAACGCCGGCATCGCCTCGGCCGGCACGGTGGTTGAATCCCGTTATTCCGACTGGGACACGACCCTGGACATCAATCTCATGGGTGTCGTACGTGGCTGTCGCGAACTGGTGCCGTTGTTACTGGCACAGGGCGCCGGGCATGTCGTCAACACGGCCTCCTTCGCCGCGATTGCTACGCCGCCCTCGATGGCGGCCTATAACGTGTCCAAGGCCGCGGTGGTTGCCCTGTCCGAGAGCCTGCGGGCCGAAGTCATCGATGCAGGCGTGGATGTATCCGTTGCCTGCCCGTCTTTTTTCAAGACCAACCTGACCGAATCCATGATCAGCCCCGACCCGGCCATGAAGCGGGTCACCGAAATGATCATGGAACGCATGACCGTATCCGCCGAGGATGTGGCTGACGATATCTACACAGCGGTTATGAAGCGCCGGTTCATGGTCATTACCCACAAGGATGCACGCATGCAGTGGCGCATGAAACGTGCGGCTCCGGAGCTGTTCTACAAGATGGTTCGGGAACGGGTGAAACCACGCTTCGACATGTTGCGCAGGAAACAGGCCAAAGAGCAGGCCAGGGCAAGCAACGACCAACCAAACAACAAGGAGTAGGGCATGAGCAAATGGATGATTTACGGTGCCAACGGCTACACTGGCGAACTGATTGCCCGTGAAGCCAAATCACGCGGCTTAACACCGATCCTGGCGGGCCGTTCGGCCAGCAAGGTAGAAGCCCTGGCCAGTGAACTGGGTTTCGAGAGTCGTGTGTTTGTCCTGTCTGATGCCGCCCGTCACCTGGAAGACGTGGATCTCGTGATCCATTGCGCCGGCCCGTTCTCGGCAACCAGCGCGCCCATGATCGAGGCCTGCCTGTCGGCCAAGACACATTATCTGGACATCACGGGTGAAATCGAGGTATTCGAACATGCCCACGCCCAGGATCAGCGGGCCCGGCTGGCCGGCATTGTTATCTGCCCCGGCGTCGGCTTTGATGTGATCCCGACTGACTGCGTGGCCGCAGCCCTCAAGCAGGCGCTGCCTGACGCCACCCAGCTTGCCCTGGGCTTTGAATCCCGCTCCAAGAACTCACCCGGCACGGCCAAGACCTCCGTCGAAGGACTGGCCAGCGGCGGCAAGATCCGCCGTGATGGGGATATTATCAGCGTGCCGCTGGGTTACAAAACGCGCAAGATTGATTTCGGCACGGGCGAGCATCTTGGCGCCACCATTCCCTGGGGGGATGTCTCGACCGCGTACTACTCAACCGGCATTCCGAATATCGAGGTCTACATGTCGGTGCCGCCGAAGCTGGCCCAGGGTATGCGGACCGCCCATCGGCTGCGCTGGCTGTTAGCACTGCCACCCGTACAGGCCATCATGAAATGGCAGGCCGGCCGTAGTGCCACGGGTATGGACGAGGGCGCACGTGCCAAATACCCCATGTATGTGTGGGGCGAGGCCAAAAATGCCAGGGGCCAGACCAGGACGGCGCGTGTCAACACCGCCAACGGCTATACAGTAACTTTCCATGGTGCGCTGGCGGTCACCGATTACCTGTTTAACAACAAGGTCGAAGGTGGCAGCTACACACCCTCGATGCTGTGCGGAAGCGAACTGGTGGAGCGTCTACCGGGCTCTGAAAAAATCCGCATTGAGTAACCGGGCCTAAAGCAACATCCCCAGCGGGGCCGTCACATCGCCGGCAACGAAGTTGCGGATATTGGGCAGAATATCCACCAGCGTGCCGTCATTCGGCACGCCGAACCACATGGCCAGTTCAGCGTTGAACTCATCTACCGAGGTGGTCGGAATAAGTCGACCCCGACCAATATCCAGAGGGTTGCCGGGCGCCAGACTGTCGGGAAAGTGTCCATACATACGCCCGCCCTGCAGACCACCACCCATGACAATCTGGTTGCCACCCCAGGCGTGATCGCTGCCATTGCCATTGGAGTTCAGGGTGCGGGCAAAATCGGAAATTGTGAAAGTCACCACATCATCCAGGCAACCGAGTTCCACCAGGGCGTCATGGAATGCCTTGAGCGCCTGGCTGATTTCGGATAACAGCATCGGGTGCACGGTTAACAACCCGTCGTGATTATCGAAACCACCGCGTTCGACCAGGAACATCTGGCGCGACTGCTGCAATGGGCCATGCGCCCCAATGGCCTTGGCGACCTGATGCAGGGCGCGACCAATGGAAGTATCGGGAAACACCGTGGTCAGGTTAACGGCATTCGTGGCCGTGTTATAGCCTACCGCCGCATCGATAGAACGACGCTGCGTCTGTGCCAACCCGCTTTTGAGCAGGTTGCTGTAGGTTTCGCTTAGCAGGCTATCGGTCGACTGGGTAAGAATACGATTGAAAGCGCCGTTACCACCGTAACCTGTCAGCACTTCGGCACCGTTTCTGTCATCGACCACATAGGGCACGATGCTATCGCCGGTCTGCAGAATATTCAGATGATCAATCGCCAGGTTCATGGAAATGACCGGATTCTGATTAACCGAATCGTTCAGGTAGTCCGCCATCCGCCCAGCCCAGCCCGTGATCTGGGTACGCGACTGCGGCACAGAGGTTTGCCAATGGCGTTGCTGGTCACTGTGCGAAAAAAGACCCAAGGGCAACTGGGCCCCATTGCGATAATTGGCAGCATTGACCGGCTCAATCAGCGAGCCGACATTGTTTACAAAACTCAGCTTGCCGTCGTTATACAGGGATGCGAGCTCTGGCATGCTCGCGTGCAAACCATACTGCCTGCCATCCGCGGCATCTGTGATGCCCAGTAGATCCGCCCTAGCATGCGCCAGATTTCCGCGGGCTGCCGCGTAATCGTTGTATGCAGCATCATCATTGGGGATCAACATATTGAATGAGTCATTCCCACCATGCAGGAACAGGCAGACCATTGCCTTGTAACCCTCCGCTGGAACAGCCGCCAGCGCCGAACGGGTCATGCTCATATTGACCAGGGTAGAGAGCAGGGCCGTTTGGCTCATGGCCATACAGCCGCCCCCCATCCTCAGGAAATCCCGCCGTGTCACGCCTTGTGGCGCAAGCTTGGCTGTATGCCGATTTCGATTCTTCATAGCCATTACTCGTGTACCGCGCAGTCAGGCGCTGTTAACAAGGCCAGAATCGCGCCCCTGCTGCGCGTGGTCGGATCTGCGGTCTCCTGCGCCAAAATCACTGCCAGCTTCTCAAGCGCTGAATCCTCCAGCAGCCCACGGCAAAGCATGAGATTGAGATGTCGCAGCAAAGCGGGCGGATCGCCTGCCAGTGCTTCCGCCTCGCTGAAATCGAGGAATACGTCAAAACCATAACTGCCTGTTGCATCGCGGGAGGAAAGGTCGACGTCTGCATCCTGCACATCCGAGCGAAAGCGATTGGCAATTCGATTGGCTGCTACGGAGGTCATGATTTCGAATTCCGGCGCATAGAGCTGGTAGTTGGGCACCTGTCGACTCGTCCGGTAGGTCTGCAATTCACCAGCCGGTACATGATTGGGCAGATAAAAATTAAATACGTGGTGCGCGCGATAAACCTGCTGGTTCAGCCACCGGGACATATCCCCGATGGCCAGGTAACCCTGCCGGTGATCGGTTGTTGGGTTGAAGGCCCGCAAAAAGGCCGCATATCGCAGTACCGGTTCCTGCAGGCGGGAGTGCTCCGTGCCACTGCCGCTCACCTCAAGGGTTTTGGTTTTTTTCATCACCCTCAGGTTATAGGTATCGAGCGCCTCGGTATGCAGAAGGATGGCCTTGAGCACGGAACGGAAATCGCCCCTGACCCCCGCACCGTTATCAGCGAAGCT
>JBFKKS010000025.1:0-18583 GCA_041630955.1 Nevskiales bacterium | reverse complement strand
ACTTCAATCCCAGCACCGGCGAAGCGAAAGTCATTGGTCATGCCAGTTTCCGGACCCCTAGTCTGCGCGTGGAATCAACAAGTGCGCTGGTTAAAGTTGATACCCAGGAAGGCGAATTCAAAAATACTCGATTTGCTCTTACGGAAACCGGATCCCGAGGCGCCGCCAAGCAGCTCAGGAGTGAGGCCGGCGTCATTACACTGGACAGAACCCACTACACCAGCTGTCCCGAGGATGACGAATTCTGGGTGTTACGCGCAGATGAAATTAAACTCGACACCAACACGGGTTGGGGTGAGGCCTGGGACAGTAAAATCCGTATCCTCGACACGACCGTTTTCTATTTGCCATACATCTGGTTCCCTATCGACGATCGTCGTCAGTCCGGCTTCTTGCCGCCCAGCATCGGCAACTCCAGTGATACCGGCTTCGACTTCTCGATGCCTTACTACATCAACATTGCCCCTAATTACGACGCGACGCTCATACCACGCTATATGTCGGATCGTGGCCACCAGATCAGTGGTGAATTCCGTTACCTCAGTGATCATGCCTATGGTGAAATCGGCGTCGAGTACCTCTACAAAGACGATCAAACCGATGAAACCCGTGATTTGGTGCTGTACCGACACCAGGGTCGAGTGACACGTAATACGGCCCTACATGTCAATTACACCCGTGTTTCCGATCAGGCCTATTTCGAAGATCTGGATAACACGCTGAGTGCTTCAGCAAAGAGCTATCTCGACCAACGCGTACTGTATAGCTGGAGTCCGGGCAGCTGGTTCAATGCAGACCTGATGGCCAGCCAGTTTCAGACGCTGAATCGCAATGTGCTTGTAAGCGAACGCCCCTACAAACGCATGCCTCGACTGCGCGCCAATTTAGCCAGTCCGAACGTGCATGGGCTACGCCTGGATGTGAACACGGAAATCACCCAGTTTGATCACGAGGACGCGCAACTGGTAAACGGATGGCGTTACCACGTGGAGCCCGCTGTTGGCCTGGTGCTGGATAATGGCGCTGCCTACTGGAATAGCCGCATCGCGCTCCGCTACACGGCCTACTCCCTGGATAATACCGCGCCCGGTCAGGATGATACCCCTGACCGCAGTATCCCCAGCTTTAGCAGTAAAGCCGGTCTGCGTTTTGAACGGCTTATGGACAATGGAGGCCTGCACCTGCTCGAACCACGCCTGTTCTACCTGTACGTTGCCGAAGAGAATCAGGACGATCTCCCGGTATTCGATAGTGGAGACCCGGATTTCCGCTTTGACCGCCTATTCGCTGAGAACCGTTATATTGGTAATGATCGCATTGGTGATGCCCATCACGTCGCTATTGCAATCACCAATACCTGGCTGGACCCACGTACAGGACGAATACGTACCCAGCTCAGTTTTGGCCAGATTTTGCGTATAGACGAGCCCAAGGTATTCCTGCCCAACAGTCCGGCCCCGGACCCGGATCACTCTGAATTCCTGACCGAGTTGGCCCATCATTTCAATGAATCCTGGTCTTCGTCGTTGATTCTTCAATGGGACGAGGATGATGCGGAACTCAACCGTGCCAGTGCACGGCTGCGTTACTATGACAAACAGCAACGCCTTTTCGGCGTAGCCTACCGCTTCAGACGCGACCTCATAGAACAAACTGATCTGTCTGTCTCATGGCCACTTGCCGAAAATTGGAATGCCATCGGCCGCTTCAACTACTCCATAGAACACAGCGAAAATATTGAAACCCTGTTAGGCCTTGAATACACCGACTGCTGTTGGGGTATTCGCGGTGCCATACGCCGCTACAACAACGGGCCAAATGGGGAACAAAGCAATGGTATTTACCTTGAACTCAACTTGCTGGGACTAGGTGGCTTCGGCCGTGACTACGACAGCCTTCTGGAGCGCGATACACTGCGCAGCGTTTATGAATAATTCCCTTCACCGCCAAGCCCCATTCAATAAGTCTGGCAATATTCAACACTCTCTGGCGGTCGGTCTGATCAGCATTCTGTTGGCCATCAGCGGCCAAGGGTTCGCCGCTGAGCCGCTCGACCGCATCGTGGCGATTGCCGGCGAAGAGGTTATCCTGGCCAGCGAACTCGACAGTGCCATACTCGAAATTACTCGCCAGATGCAAAGTCGTGGCACACCCCTGCCCCCCAATGCCATCTTGCAGGAGCAGGTACTGGACCGGCTGGTACTGTCGCGCCTGCAAACCCAGAAGGCCAAGCGCGTTGGCATTCAGGTCGATGATCAGGATCTGAACCGGGCTCTGGAAATGGTTGCGTCACGCAACAACATGTCGACAAGCGAATTTCTGGAGGTTCTTGAGCAGCAAGGCGTAGACTACAAGCTCTATCGCAAGCAAATGCATGATGAACTGCTAACCACCCGCCTGCGCCAGCGTGAAGTCGACAGTCGCATCAGCATAACGGAGCAGGATATCGACCTGTTCCTCGCCGCCCAGTCAAAAGGCAGTGGCCGCGAGTACAGGCTGCGTCAAATACTGGTATCTATCTCTCCCGACGCAGACCCCAGCGATCGACGTCTGGCGCGCGCCAAGGCGGAAGTGATACGAGAGCGCCTGGCCCAGGGTGAAGATTTCATAGCCCTGGCAACTGCCGAATCCGATGGACAGCAGGCCTTGCAGGGCGGTGATCTAGGCTGGATCGAACATGACCTGCTACCCACTGTTTTTTCCGACAGCATTCCTAATATGGAGGCAGGAGAGGTTAGCGAAGTACTCCCCAGCGCCAGTGGCTTTCATATAGTAAGGGTTGACGAAATCCGCGACGCAGGCAAGCGCCTCATGGCACGTGAGGTCAATGCCCGACATATCCTCTTGCAGGCCAATGAAATCCGCGATGAAGGTGCCACTGAAGCCCTGATACAGGATCTCTATATTCAGCTGCAAAACGGTGCGGATTTTGCCGAGCTTGCTAAGGAATATTCCGATGATCCGGGTAGCGTCAACCAGGGAGGGGACTTGGGATGGCAACAACCGGCCTCCTTTGAACCCCGCTTCAGTGACCGTATACAGGCACTCGATGATAACGAGATCAGCGAACCCTTCCGCAGCCAGTTTGGCTGGCACATAGCCCAGGTGCTTGGGTGGCGTGAACGTGATACCACCGAACTCCAGAAACGCAATGCCGCCCGGGAGGCGATCATGCGAAGCCGGGTCATGGATGAATACGACCAGTGGCTACGCAAGCTGCGCGCAGAGGCCTACGTGGAATATCGCCTGGATACATCAAAGCCCGCCCTGAGCGACCCACCCAGCCCGGCTTCTGCTGATCAGGCCGTAGACCCGGGCTAGTTAGCTTGGTCGACAACCAAACTGTGCCAACGAAGCGCCTGCTGGTAACGCCGGGCGAGCCAGCAGGAATAGGTCCGGATCTAAGCATTCTGCTGGCCCAGCAAGAGCAGAAACACGACATCATCGCGATTGCCGACCCGGAACTGCTCGAATCCAGAGCAAGGCAACTGAACCTGCCCCTGACCATACGTGTGCTGGACTCCAATCGTCTTGATGAAACGCCCGTGCAGCCAGCCCTGCGGACAGAGTTGCGTTGCCTGCCAGTACGCCTGGAAGCTGTAGTCACACCGGGCCAACCCGACCCTGCCAACGCCCGTTATGTACTGAACTGCCTGGATGTCGCGGTCGATCATTGCCTGCAGCGTAGCGCCCATGCCATGGTCACCGGCCCCGTGCAGAAAGCCGTAATCAACCAGGCAGGGATCCCGTTTAGCGGCCACACAGAATACCTAGCCAGTCGCTGCGGCTGCGGCGAACCCGTGATGATGCTGGCAACCCCGGGACTCAGGGTTGCACTGGCAACAACCCATCTCCCCCTGCGCGAAGTTGCAGATCAGATCACCACCGAGCGGCTCACTCGCCTGCTGACCATCCTTAATAACTCACTGCAAACCCGCTTTGGCATTGATCGGCCAAGCATTCTGGTGGCAGGTTTAAATCCTCACGCTGGTGAGAATGGCCACCTCGGGCGCGAGGAACTCGATATCATCATCCCGGCACTGGAGGCCATGCGGCGCCAGGGCATGAATATTAAAGGCCCCCTTCCGGCCGATACACTGTTCACGCCCAAGAACCTGGCGCATGCAGATGCCGTCTTTGCGATGTACCACGATCAGGGACTACCGGTACTGAAGCACATGGGTTTTGGAGCGGCGGTAAATGTGACGTTGGGTCTTCCCATACTCAGAACATCAGTCGATCATGGTACTGCTCTGGAACTGGCTGGCTCAGGCAACATCAATGCTGGCAGCATGAACTACGCCCTGGAAGTGGCAACCAGCATGCATTCAGACACATGAGAGCCTTGATGTGAACAAGCCTGCCACGCTTCATCGCGCCCGCAAGCGCTTCGGCCAGAATTTCCTACATGACCCGGCTGTCATACAACGAATCATTAGCAGTATCGCCCCACGGCGTGGGCAGCACGTCGTCGAGATCGGCCCCGGGCTCGGGGCCCTGACGCTGCCGCTGCTCAGAGAGCTGGGGGAATTGGACGTCATTGAGCTGGACAGAGACATCATTCCCCTGTTGCAAGATAAGGCGCGCGGCCTGGGTGACCTGCGTATCCATAATTCCGATGCGTTGCGTTTTGATTTTGGGACGCTGTGTGCAGAGAACCAAAAGCTACGCCTGATCGGCAATCTTCCATACAACATCTCGACACCCATTCTCTTTCATTTGCTACGCCAAGCCAGGCATATACAGGACATGCACTTCATGTTGCAGCGTGAAGTCGTGGAGCGCATGGTGGCACCGCCCGGCAGTAAAACCTACGGCAGGTTGAGCGTGAATCTTGCCTTACAAGCCAGCTGCGAGCCCTTGTTTATCGTCGGCCCGGGTGCATTCAAGCCTGCGCCCAAGGTAGAGTCGGCTGTTGTTCGTCTTACGCCGCTTGAAAGCGCCGAGCAGCCAAAAAATCAGGACACCTTTAACACCCTCGTCAGCACAGCCTTTTCTGCCCGGCGTAAAACGATCGCCAACGCGCTGAAAACCTTGCTTGAAAGACAACAGATAGAAAGCCTGGATATCGATCCCGGGCTCAGGCCGGAACAGTTATCTGCTGATGACTATCGGCGCCTGAGTGATCTCTGTGATCCTGTCGAAACAAGGGTCAAACCGGGCGAACTCTAACGTGGCAACTTACGCAATCGGCGACCTGCAAGGCTGTCTGGATGAGTTTCGGCAGTTACTCGAACTGATCCAATTTGATCCTGCTGAAGATCAGCTATGGCTGACCGGTGACCTGGTCGGACGTGGGCCGCAGTCGCTGGAGACACTCCGGTTCGTCCATTTTCTCGCAGACAGTGCCACTGTCGTACTCGGCAACCACGATCTGCATCTGCTGGCACAAGCGGAAGGGATTGTGCCAGCATCCAGGCAAGATTCCAGCCTGGATGCTGTTATCAATGCGCCAGACAGCCAGGCCTTGCTGGCATGGCTTCGTCACCGTCCTGTGTTGCATATAGACCATGCGCTGGGTTTTGGCCTGGTTCATGCCGGCCTGCCCCCCCAGTGGGACATCGATACGGCTGACAGCTGCGCTAATGAACTGCAGCAGGTATTACGTGGCCCAGGCTATCAGCGTTTCCTGAGCGACATGTACGGCAACCGGCCTCCTAAATGGCATGCCGGACTAGAGGGCACCGAGCGCCTGCGCTTCATCACAAACTGCTTCACACGTCTGCGGTACTGCCACAGCGACGGCAGCCTGAACCTGCACGAAAAAGGCAAGCCCAATGACCTCACGGCACAGGCCCAACTAACGCCATGGTTTGCCATGCCAGGACGCCAAGCAACGGATATCCAGTGGCTGTTCGGTCATTGGTCCACCCTTGGTCAGGTCGCGTGGCCAGCCTATGGCGTTCATTGCCTGGATACTGGCTGCCTGTGGGGGGGCACCCTGACCGCTTTGTGCCTAGACACGGGCGAGATCAGTGCGTTGCCCTGCAAAGGGCATTTGCGGCCGGCAAGCCCTAATTGACCTAAAAACAAGAATCAAAAAAAAGCCCCACCGAAGTGGGGCTTTTTGTTTTCTGCTGACTGCCTAGTGTGCAGTCGATTGAGATTCATCAATCTCGTGCAGCCCTTTCTTCTCATCAGGAACGTCATAGTTCATCAGGAAGTATGCCAGTGCCGGAATAACCAGCAGTGCGCCGAACATATTGGCGGTGAACATGAACACCAGCATGATGCCCATATCGGCCTGGAACTTCAGGTCTGACATCAGCCAGGTAGCCACTGAGCCACCCAAGGCGACACCGGTAAACAATACCGCCTTACCTGTCTTCCGCAGGGTTCGGTACATGGCGTCTTCCAGTGACAGGTGGAAGTCCTTATAACCCTCGCGCAGGGTGGCGTAGATGTAGATGCCATAGTCAACACCAATACCCACCGCCAAAGCGATAACTGGCAAGGTCGCCACTTTCATGCCGATATCCAGACTGGCCATGACCGCGTATGCCATTTGCGACACAAGATACAACGGCAGCACCACACAGAGCAGGCCGGCCAGGGAGCGCCATGACAGCCACAGGAACAGGATGATCACGCCATATACGTAGTAGAGAATTTCCTTCTCCTTCGCCTCGACCACTTCATTGGTCGCGGCCATCACGCCCACGTTGCCCGAGGCCAGTGCGAAGCCGACTTCAGTCCCCGCATTATCCTTATCGTATTTCTTCACCGCATTGACGATGCCATGAATGGTCTCGGCCTTATGGTCCTCGGTAAAGATAATCACGGCCATCGCGGAACAATCGGAATTGAGCAGGCCACTTGATGTCGGCACCGGCGTAATCGCCTGTGACATGACGAATCGATTGCGCGGCACGATATGGAACTTGACCGCGCCTTCATTGAAGCCGGAGTTCACCAGCTTGGCGATCTGCACCAGTGAAATCACAGATTGAACGCCGGGCGTGTTCTCCATATGCCAAGTGAAACGATCGATCTCTTCCATCACAGGATAATCAATACAGGCCTCTGGCTTGGTCTCAGCTACCACGGTCAGGATATCCGTGCCGAGGGCGAAGTTATCCGTAATTGCGTTGGAGTCCATGTTGTAGCGTGAATCGGGCCACAGCTCAGGCACACCGCGCTGGGCGTCACCGACCTGCAGATCGCCGTACTTCCAGAATGACCAGCCCATCAGCATGCAGCACACAATCAGGGTAATGGTGGCAGGCTTCGGATGCGTAATCTTGGCCATGAGCTTAAATAGCCCATCACCCATATTCTCGCGTCGAATCTGTTTCTCACGGAAAGCGTCCAGGTCCTTGATATTGATGTAAGTCAGCCAGATCGGGCACAGGATCTTGTTCGTGACAATAATCGCGGCCATACCAAAGGCCGCGTTCAGGGCCATTTCCTGAATAATATCAATCTCGATCAACAGGATGGTCAGAAAGCCAGCCACGTCGGTAATCAGCGCCGTGGTGCCCGGTATCGCCAGACGCCGGAAGGTCTTCAGTGACGCCTCGTAAGGTGCGAGCCCGTCATCGATTTCACCCACCCAGGCATTGGCGTACTGCACGCCATGACTGGTACTGACAGACAGAATCAGGAACGGCACTAGGATTGCGAAGGGGTCAAGGCCAAACCCTGCCAGGGTCAGCAGACCAAATTCCCAAATCACAGCAACGATCGAACAGACCAGCACGACCATCGAAAGCTTGAACGAAGCGGTATACAGCCATAACAGGATCACTGTCATGCCCAGGGCCAGTGCGAAGAAGAAGGCCACCGCGCCGGCGGCATCGGTCACATCACCAATAACCTTGGCGAAGCCGATGATATGAACCTTGATATTTTCGTCCTGGTACTGGCCACGCAGCTTGTCTTCCAGTTCCTTGGCTACCTTGCGATAGTCAAGCTTCTCACCGGTAACGGGATCGAACTCAAGCAGTTCGGCCTGGATCATCGCCCCGTCTTCTTTCTCGGTCACCAGTCGACCCAGAATACCAGCCTTGCCCACATTGGATTTAACCAGCTTGAACATCTCCGGATTCGGAGCGTAGGTGGCTGGAATCACGTTACCGCCAGCAAAGCCGCCCTCGACGACCTCGATATAGCGTACGTTGGGGGTAAAGATTGACGTTACCTTGGATCGATCAATACCCGGCAGGAAGAACACTTCATCGGTGGCCTTCTTGAGCGTATCAAGGAACTTTTCGTTATAAATTTCCTCGCCGTTCTCATTAATGAGTGCAACAAGTATGGTATTACCACCACCGAAATCATCCTGATATTTTTTCAGGATTTTCATGTAAGGGTGTTGGAGCGGAATTGATTTCTCAAAACCGGCATCGACGTGTGTCTTGGAAGCCTCCCAGCCCAGCCAGGCAGTCAACACCAGCAGGACAACCAACATCAGCTTACGCTTGCCGTAAACGATCGGCTCGATTACGCGCAGGATGTTGTCCTGTGAAAAAATCTTCATAGGATTCATATTTATTCTCCAGTCTCGCCTGCGACTTTAGTATGTATAGGGGTAGGTGCCGCCTTCGCCAACCACCAGTATGTCTCGCCCTTTCAGAGGCATCACCGCCGAGTAACCGAGCGTTACCGGGTTCTTGATCAGGGTAGCCGTGCCATTTGGTTCAATGGTCGACACCACACCATTCACTCCCACCAGAACCGCACCCCCATCAGGCAATAAACTACCGCCCATGAAGCTCTGCACAGTATTGGTCTTTAAATGTGTCCACTCGGCTGAAGGCGGATCCATCTCTTCCCCATCAGACCCAACCTCCTCGACACTGTCCAATGCAGGCAATGCATCGGTTACGAAGACATTGCCGCGCAAACCGAAGACCATGGCGCCTGCCTCACCCCAGGGCAAGGCACCAAAAAAACTGCCTTCATAGGGTGATTCCATTTTCACCCAGGTCTCTCCCTCATCCCTTGAAAGCGCGAGCCCGCCTGCTTCACCTGCGATTAGCAGGGCCCCATCGTTCAATTTAATGATAGAAGTCAAATGCCACTCTTCCATAGTCACGTCGTTCTCAACGACCGACCAGGTTTTGCCCCCATTATTGGTTTGCAGGTACAAACCATAAGCACCAACCGCCATGCCGCGCTGGGCATCCAGGAACATCACATCCAGAAACGGCTTCTCAAGCTCCGGGTCCCAGTTCTGAAGGCTCCAGGTTTCACCGCCATCGGAGGTCGCAATGATCACAGCATCGTGTCCTACCGCCCAGCCATTCTTTGCATCGACGAAATCGACTGCAGTCAGCGTCGCACGTACCGGGGTTTGTTTCTGCACGAAGGTTTCAGCATCCGACGACACCAGCACATGTCCCCGTTCTCCGACCGTGACAAAATTTCCCCCAGCCTTGTCGATGTCGAGCAGAAGTGATTCCGGTGCCTTGGGCATCATTTCAGATGGCATAGGGTCTTCAGCCAAGGCAGCACCACTGGCCAAACTGATCGCGGCAGTAACAGCAAGGGCTGCCCCTTGCCACCCTTCACGCATACGCATTAACTGAATTTTCATTGCATGTCCTATGATTGTCCGGTTTGTATGGCAGATATATTTATGGTTATAAGTCAGGCTTAGAACTGGTATCCAACCCAAGCCATGATGTAATCACGGTCATTCTGTTGATGGCCAACGCCACCACCACTGTAGTCGGTATAGCGAATCTCGCCATTCCATTTACTGAGGTAGTCAAAACGCAACCCCAGTAAACCCACCACACGATCCTCGATAAAGTTACCGCCAGGCCCCGGGGAAACACCGCCAACATCATGGAATACACCAATCAGCGGCTCCAGGTTGATACCAAAGATGGCATCCTGGTACCGAAGCAAGCTCACGAAGCGATAGCCATAGGACCACTCGGTAGCAAATGCATCAGCCGATTCATGGGTCGGGTTCTGACGACAGGCACGCTGCTCATCAAATGTGCTGCCACAACCTGTGTTACCCATACCATCGCCCGCACTGTTGGTGGTATCAGCGTTGTCGCGTGGGGATATCGTGCCATCTGCGCCATTACTGAAGTGGGTATCTGAACCACCGGCATTCAATTGCAGCTCGGTGATATCCGGCATGTCATCCACGAACATGGCACCGACTTCCAGCAAGACGATGATCTGATCGGCTTTCAGGAAGTTGTCGCCACCGATGGTTCTCAGGAAAGTGGTTTCCAGATTGTAGGTCGGGAACATCTCGTACCCATGCACCAGCTCACGCGGCTTGATGCTGCCCGGTTCGCGACCACGATATTCCGTGACATAGTCAGGAATCGCCAGACGTCGGTTGGGAAGATTGCCCACACCCGGAATGGCCAGAGCATGGTTCGGGAAAGCCGGCTGCAGGGCCGTGTACACCAGATCGACCGAATGAACCTGTAGCGGGTCTTCAGGACGATAGGCCACTTCGCCCGACCAGGCCCAGTCACCCAAAAGCGTATTGAAACTCACGCCATACAAATCCAGGTCGGATGGATATTCCAGGTGCACCGTTGCGGTATCTACAGGCAGCGGATCGTTGGCCAGACCGATAACCGTCTCGGGCGGCAAGGCCTGCAATTCCGGCGGAATAGGCAACCCCTGGGAAGCCAGCAGCAATGTTGCACTGCCTGCGCCGAGTCGACCGTTAGGACCACCCAGGCCACAATCAGCCAGTGCCCCAGCCACCGTGGTGGTGTCGTTGCCGATACAGGTGGCGTTTGCCGCCTTGAAGCTGGCAATCGGGAAACGTGCATGGTGGCGCAGATAATAGGCACCGAACTCGGTACCACCATTCAGGTCTTCCGCGAAGTATTTGAGCGCCAGGCCGTACTGGTCGCTCTCATTTTTCGGGGTGATATCGGGGCCACGTAACAGCGTACGACTGGCACTGGAAATCAGGCCGATTGAATCATTATTGTTCTGTGATGTGTCATAACTCTGGTTGGGGTCTTCCGGTGCCTTACCGAAGCTGAGCATGGCATAGGTACCGCCACCGGCGATGTCACTGGTTGACCAGAAGCTACCGGCGGCATCAGGCACGACTGGTTCCCACTCATACATCCACAGGGCTTCGATCGTGAGCGAATCGGTCAAATCGGTGGACAGGGTCACCATGCCGGAAGGAATAAACAGTTCTGCCACGTCAAAACCCGGCAGGCGCAGTCGTGTGACATCCGGCGGGTTAATACTGTTAAGACTGCCCGGGATCAGGAAGGCACTCTCACCCCAGTTCACCACCTGGTTACCCACTCTCAGGGCGAAGTAACGGTCGCCAATATCAAACCCATAACTGATGTAGGCGTCCAGAAGATCGAAATCCGTTCCGATATTCTTCTCGATGCGCTTGGAACGTTTGGTCGTGGCGGGCTGCAGTGTCGTATCCGGGTGGATCTCGTCAAAGTTCTCATTGACCGCGTCAAAGAAGTAGATGCCACGGATAAAGGCGCTCACTCCACCCCAGTTGAGACTCAGATCGCCCACATACTTGGCGGCCCCCGCGACCATATCGTGCTTGTCGTAGTTCAGGTTGCCGTTATCGCTGTTGGAAGAGAAAAAGCCCGGCTCCTTCACATACAGCTCGTTATAAGTTGTATCCGTTGTGACGTTACAGGTATTGCCGATATTGCCTGGCATGGGGCTGCCGGAATGGTCTTCGCGATTACCCAGACTTCCGTCTGACCGGCGCGCCGTACACAAGCCCGGGTTCAGATTGCTCTTGCCAATCAGAGCGGGGTTGCGGTCTTCCATACGCCAGGCCGCGCCAAAGGTCACAGCACTATCGAGCGTGCCGGACAGGCCACCGAACTCAAAGTCAACGGCTGAAGCCTGTATGGGAAGCAGAACCGCAGCGGCCGCAAACAAGGCCGGCACAAGCCGGAAAATGAAGGTCTGGGGCAATGCCTGATTCGATGCAATGGCCATTCGTGTCTCCCTATAACTCTGTCTCGCACGGATTATCCGTAACTAGTCATTAAGACAGTTCACTGCCTTAACTCAACAAGGAGCAACGTCCCACGGACGCCATCGAACGTTTCTCCTCCAACCTAACCGCTCCCCAACGGCCAACTCTCGCAACCTTTCTGTTGTTCTCTAATCTCGGCCACTTAGGTAATTGTTACTTAAGCCAATTTACCGGGGCTTTCAGTGCAGTTTAATCAGACCCGCGCTATCGACGCAAGGCCAACAGCCAACTATTACCTCAAGCCGGCGGATGCAAAGCGAAATGCATGGCCGAGATCGCGACGATACCCGCACCAATAAGACCCAGTTCTCGCAGGGCCACCCACACCCCGGTATGTCGTTGCAAACCCGGAATCAGGTCGGCCACGGCGACGTAGATAAAGCTCGCAGCAGCAATCGCCAGCGCATAGGGCAGCCATCCTGTAGACATGAAACCCCAGGCCAACAGTGCGCCCACTACCGTCGCCAGGCCACTCAACATATTAAGTATCAGCGCTTTAGCGGGCCTTATGCCACTACGCAGGAGAATGATGAAATCGCCCAGTTCCTGCGGTATCTCATGTGCGGCCACCGCCAGACTGGTCATGATGCCCAGATGGATATCAGCCATAAAGGCCGCGCCAATCAGCACGCCATCCACCAGGTTATGAATACCGTCACCCACCAGGATCATGACCGCTGCGGCTTCCGCCTTGCCCTGCGCCAGTTGCTCATGGCTGGGCTCGTGGCCATGCGCACCATCGTGGGAGTGACTGTGTCGCCATAACACCATCTTTTCTAGCGCAAAGAACAACAGAATGCCTGCCAGCACTGTCATGCCAAGGCCGTGCATGTCGATCCCTTCAAAGCTGGCAGCATGTGGAATCAGGCCAATAAAGGCAGCCGCCAGCAAGGCGCCAATGGCCAAGCTAACGAGGCTGGGCAGCAGTTGATTGCGTCGCACCTCTGGCACAACGAGAAATGCGGCGGCGGCCAGCACACTAAGCAGGCCACCCAGCAAACTGAACGGAATAATCCAGGCGATTAAAGACATGACGAGGCCGGCTTGGGGGCGCGTATGCTACCAAAAATCATATCTGACCACGCGAATCTGCCCCTAGGCCATCCATATGAGGCTCGCCATACGCCCGCATATCCCGTCGCGTCGATAGGAAAAAAAGCGTGCCGCGTCACTGACGGTACAAAACTCGCCACCATAAATGGCATCGATTCCGAGCGCCTGTAATTGCCGTTGCGCCAGCCCATAGATATCGGCCAGCCAGCGATCACCCTGCGCAACGAAGCAAGTCACATTAAGTTCGCTCTGCGCCACGAAGGCATCACGCACCTCGTCGCCCACCTCGAACATTTTCGGCCCAATGGCTGGCCCCATCCAGGCCAGCGTCGCACCCGGGTCGACCGCCATCGCGGCCAGCGTCGCGGGCAACACCCCGGCTGCAAGCCCTCGCCAGCCGGCATGCGCGGCAGCCACACAGTCGCCGGCCCTGGAGGCAAAAAGAACGGGCAGACAATCTGCCGTCATAATGGCGCATACCTGTCCAATGCGGCGGGAAAACACGGCATCGGCCTCCACACCTGACGCCACAGTCCCGTCCAGTTCCACCACCTTGACCCCGTGTACCTGCTTAAGCCAGACAGGCTCAGATGGCAGACGGGCAACCTGCATGAGTTGCCGACGGTTGGCCTGCACCGCCAGAGGATCATCACCAACGTGGTCACCCAGATTGAGGCTATCGTATGGTGCCATGCTGACTCCGCCCGCGCGCGTGGTGCTCAGCGCCTGCACATTTCCAGGTGCCGGCCATTGCGGGCGTATCCAGTCCTTGTTCACGAACTGTGCAACTCGAGGTCTTCGCGCAAGGCCGCGATCAGGCATTGCATATCAGCAGGAAGCGACGCGTTCCATTCCATTGCTTCCCCGGATGTCGGGTGTACAAGAGCCAGCCGGCGTGCGTGCAGAGCCTGCCGGTTAAACCCCTGCAAACAGTCACGCAGGGCCATGCTTGGCTCGGGGGGCAATAGCGGTCTTCGTCCATACACCGGATCGCCGACAATCGGGTGCCGAATGTGCTGCATATGCACGCGAATCTGGTGCGTGCGTCCTGTTTCCAACTTCAGGCGCAGGTGGCAGTGCGCTCGAAACTTCGCCAACAATCGATAGTGCGTGACCGAAGCCCGCCCACCGGATTGGAGTACCGCCATTCGTTTACGGTCACGTGGATGCCGCCCCAGAGGTGCGTCAACATGCCCGCCAGCCGTCATCAACCCACAGACCACCGCCTCATACTCGCGCTGTATTTCGCGTCGCTGCATCGCCAGGGTTAAGGCCGTGTGGGCAATCAGGTTACGCGCCACAACCATCAGTCCGGTGGTGTCCTTGTCCAGACGGTGTACCAGTCCAGCACGTGGTACCTGCTCCAATTCCGGCGCATGATGCAGCAGGGCATTTTGCAAAGTCCCGCCTGCATTGCCCGCCCCCGGGTGAACCACGAGCCCGGCGGGTTTGTCGATGACTATCAAATCGGCATCTTCATAAACCACTGTCAACGACATGGGCTCGGCGGTCACATGCACCACGGCTTCGGCCTGAATCTCAACGCTGACCGCCGCCCTGCCCGACAGGGCGTCACGCGGGCGACAGGCCCGACCATTAACCAGCACCTGGCCATCACGCACCCATGTTTGCAGGCGACTACGCGAATACTCGGGCATCAACTCGGCCAGCACGCGATCCAGGCGCTGGCCTGCGCAAACTTCAAGGACTGAGAACTGTCTGGTTTCTACGTGCATACAGGTGGACGGCTTCCGTTATACTGTTGCGCCAATCGTGGCCCGCCACAGCCGACCACATCAAAAAGCTTTAAAACTATGCCTGCGAGCAAGCCGCTTACATTATGCCTACTGGCTGCCCTGCTATTAGCTGGCGGTTGCGCCAGCGACGGCCCCACCCTGCTAAATCCATTTTCAAGCAGCCAGAACCGACAACTCGAAAAACTCGAGGCTGCGGAACTCTACCGCAGTGGCCGCGCCAGCCTTGATGCGGGTGACTCCAAGGCTGCGCTGGAATTCTTCCGCCGCCTTGATGCGCGTTACCCGTTCACCAAGTACGCCACCCAGGGCCAGCTGGAAAGCATCTACGCGCATTATCGCGCGTTTGAGCGTGAACAGGCACTGGTCGCCGCATCACGCTTCATCAAGCAGCACCCCCGCCACCCGGATATCGACTATATCTATTATCTACGCGGCGTGATTTACCAAGAAAGTATCGACGAAAGCCTGGAGCGCATACTCAACATCGACAGCAGTCGGCGCAGTCCTCAGGCCGCCAAGCAGGCCTTTGAGGCGTTTGCGTTGGTCATTCAGCGCTATCCGAGCAGCCCCTACGCTCAGGATGCCCGCCAACGGATGATATGGCTGCGTGGGCGCCTCGCCAGTTATGAACTCTATGTTGCCGAGTATTATCTGCGGCGACGCGCCTACGTGGCGGCAAGCCGTCGCTGCCAGCAGATTCTGCAAAAATTCCAAGGCACGGATGTTATTCCGCGCACCCTCGAGATCATGGAACAAAGCTACAAGGCATTGGGACTTACCGAACTGGCGAGAAATGCACGCAAGATACGCAAGCACAATTTTCCTGCTGGCCAGGCTGCCATTGCAACGAATAACAAAGCTGCCGTTGCAAAGAACAATAAAGCCGCCGTCACCTCGCATGAAAAAGCGGTCGTTCGCGAAGAAAATGACGGTTGGTGGGATGTTGAATAACGCCTGACTGCCAGCGCCCTGAGGCAAAAGCCGTTCAGATATCCCCGTAAACCGCAGTAATCGGGTAACGCCGCTCACGCCCGAAAGCCTTGGCCGTCACCTTCGGACCCGGTGGTGCCTGCCGCCGCTTGTACTCGCTGCGCCGGATCAGCCCCGCCACACGACGCACATCTTCTTCTGCAAAGCCCTGCTGGCACAGTTCGGCGACAGATAGCCCCTGCTCGACATAGCCCTGGATGATCGGATCCAGTACCGCGTAATCCGGCAGGCTGTCTGAATCCTGTTGATCGGGCCGCAACTCGGCTGTGGGCGGACGATCGATCACACGTCGCGGAATAACCTCGCCGTCGGCCTGTTGATTGCGCCATTCAGCGAGCCGGTAAACCAGGGTCTTGTAAACATCCTTTAACGGCGCAAAACCACCACACATATCGCCATACAGGGTTGCATACCCAACAGCCATTTCGCTTTTATTCCCGGTCGCCAGCACCAGGTGGTTGAACTTGTTCGATAACGCCATCAGCAACGTGCCACGGGAGCGAGACTGCAGGTTCTCCTCGGTCAGATCCGCCTGTGTTTCTGAAAAATAGGGCGCCAGACCATCCAGAAACGAAGTAAAGATCGGTTCGATGGCAATCTCGTCAAAGCGGGCACCCATGCGCCGTGCCTGCTGACCTGCATCATCACGGCTCATATCCGCTGTGTAGCGTGAGGGCATCGAGACGGCCCAGACCCGATCCGGACCGAGCGCATCGACGGCCAGTGCCAGGGTAACGGCAGAATCGATTCCACCAGACAGGCCCAGCAACACCCCTTTAAAACCATTGCGATCAACATAATCACGAATCGACTGCACCAGGCCACGCCAGACCAGACCCTCGTCAGAAGGGTATCGCCCGGGCGCCTGATCCGTCAGCAGGCTCCCATCACGCGCGACTTCGATCAGGTGCAAACCCTCGGCAAAGCTGGGTGCACGGTAGACGGTTTTTCCATTGGCCGTCACCGCCTGCGAATCACCATCAAAGATCAGCTCATCCTGCCCGCCCTGGCAATTCACATACAGGATATTGAGCCCGGTCTGCTTTGCACGCGCCTTTAGAACATCGGCTCGCTTACCCGATTTGCCAATCTCGAACGGTGAGGCATTGATGTTGATCAACAATTTCGCGCCAGCCTCGGCGACGCGAATGGCGGGTTCGGATTCCCATATGTCTTCACAAATCGTAATGCCGCACAGCAAGCCTTTCAGGTCAAATAGACCCGGCGCACGTCCGCGCTGGAAATGACGTTTCTCGTCAAAGACACCGTAGTTCGGCAGGCATTGCTTACGGTAACGCACCAGGCGCTTGCCATCTCGAAATACGGCTGCGGCATTGAACATGCCGTCCTGTGCAAATTCCGGGAAGCCGACCAGAATATCAATATCCTTTGAGGCGGCCTGAATTCGCTCCAGTCCAGCGGCAACCACCCCGGGCAAACCCGATCGCAACAATAGGTCATCTGGCGGATAGCCCAGCACGGCCAGCTCGGGCGCTGCCAGCAGATCTGCGCCCTGCGCCCTGGCGGCCTCTGCGGCGGCCAGAATCTTGTCGACATTGCCGTCGATATCCCCTACCCAAAGATTTAGCTGGGCGAGGACAATCTTGATGGAATCGGTCATAGACGCAAAGCTTAAACGAATCCGACCGGCAAAAGCCGGTCGGGTTTATCACAAACAGACAGAATGTCTGCCCTTAGCCGCCCAACGCCTCAAGCATTGCTGCACCCAGGTCGGCAGGAGAACGTACCGTCTTCACGCCCGCGGCTTCCAGCGCCTCGAACTTGGCATCGGCCGTACCTTTACCACCTGAGATAATGGCGCCTGCATGACCCATGCGCTTGCCTGGCGGTGCCGTCACGCCTGCTATATAGGCCACCACGGGCTTGGACACATTCGCCTGGATGTACTCGGCAGCCTCTTCTTCCTTGCTGCCGCCGATTTCGCCAACCATGATGATGCCCGCGGTATTCGGGTCAGCCTCGAAGCGTTCGATACAATCTATGAAACCCATCCCGTGGATCAGGTCACCACCGATGCCCACGCAGGTGGATTGACCGAGGCCATTGTTGGTGGTCTGAAATACAGCCTCATAGGTCAGCGTACCGGAACGCGACACAATGCCGATCTTGCCCGGCTGGTGGATATGGCCAGGCATAATCCCGATCTTGCATTCACCCGGTGTGATCACACCCGGACAGTTCGGGCCAATCAGCACACAATCTTTCTCGGCCAACGCCGCCTTGACCTTCATCATATCGATCACCGGGATATGCTCAGTGATACATACGATGACCTTGATGCCAGCATCAGCCGCTTCCAGGATCGCGTCGGCAGCAAACGGAGCCGGCACATAAATCATGGTGGCATCCGCACCGGTAGCGGCCACTGCCTCGGAGCAGGTGTTGAAAACCGGGCGATCCAGATGCGTGGTACCGCCCTTGCCAGGACTTACGCCACCGACCAATTGCGTGCCATAGGCAATCGCCTGTTCGGAATGAAACGTGCCCTGCGAACCGGTGATGCCCTGGCAGATGACCTTGGTGTCTTTATTAATCAGAATACTCATGTGTATTTACCCTTAGGCGCTCTTGGCGGCAGCTACGACCTTGGTGGCGGCATCGGTGAGATCAGTTGCGGCGGTGATATCGAAACTCGTTTTGGCCAGCATGGCACGCCCCTGCTCGACGTTTGTGCCTTCAAGGCGCACACCACTGGAATATTGACGCCGACTTCATCGACAGCCTTGATGATGCCTTCGGCAATCAGATCACAACGCACAATACCGCCAAAGATATTCACCAGGATGGCTTTCACATGCTT